>CAYMSG010000258.1:0-6018 GCA_964392955.1 uncultured Chitinophagaceae bacterium
TCTTAAATATCTGTTGTATTTTGTTAGTAACCTTCCGCATTTAGTAAACCCAATTTTATCAGTATGGCATTAGATCTTTCTTTGCAGGTTGATATAATTGATGCAAAAGACTTATCAACTGAAGATTTCAATAAAAAATACTTCATTCCCCAAAAGCCGTTATTGATCAAGGGCCTTGCAAAGGAACAGCCTGCAGGCAATAAATGGACAATCGATTTTTTCAAAGAAAAATGTGGCGATAATATTATTGAAGTATTTGACAACAGGAATAAAGCACACGAAAAATCAACCAGCTATTCCGGTGATGTAAAAATGAAACTCGTTGATTTTTTAAATATTATTGAGAAAGATGAGTACAGTCCTTACAGAATGTTTGTTTTTGATCTGTACAAGCTATGCCCATGGCTAAAAGACGACTTCTCATGCCCAAGGATTTTCAAAGGTTTATTAGACAAACTCGGTTTCTTTTTCATGGGAGGAAAAGATACGGAAGTAAGATTACACTTTGATGTAGACTACAATAATGTTTTGCTCACTCAATTTTATGGCAAAAAAAAGATTGTTCTGATCGAACCCAAATATTCAGCATTGTTATACAAACTCCCATTTAATACTCACTCCAACGTAAATCTCGACCATCCGGACTATGAGAAACATGAAGGGCTTGCTTACGTAAAAGGTTATACCATTTTACAGGAAGAAGGCGATAGCCTTTTTATGCCTGCGAGATATTGGCATTACAATGTTTATAAAAGTGGCGGCATTGCGGTAAGCTATCGGAAATTACATCACAATCCACTTAAAAATATATCCGGTATTATCAGCATGGGCATACTAATGCCCATTGACAAATTACTTACGAAAACTTTCAACGACAGTTGGTTTGATTATAAAACAAGAATAGCGAATAAAAATGCAGTAAAGGCTATTAAAAAATTCAAAACGCAGGCTTAACAATAGAAATCATATTTCCGATTATCAAAAATTTAGGCATTTACTATGGATGATCTTTATGCATGGAAACCAGAATTTACAAGTCCGGTTTTTGCGATCCTTTCCGTTACTGTATTTTTTTCGGTCTACTGGTTTCTTTCAATCAATAAAACTATCAAACAGACTTTTTTAACTGAATCACCGAGTGAACAACGCTGGATCAACTATGTGCTATTTCAAAAACTGACCGGAGCTCTTCTTTTCGGGATCATACCGGCTGTTTTGACATTGATGTTTACGCCGTATTCGCTGCATGAGCTTGGTGTTCAGTTAGGAGATATAAAGCTGTCGTTGATTTATACAGCAGTTATGGCCCCCTTGATCATATTTATGAATTTCTTTGCTGCAAGGAAACCTGAAAGCCTCGAAACATACCCACAGATGCGCATTGCAATCTGGACAAAGAAAAGGTTTCTGATAAATGCACTAGGATGGGGGGCTTACCTGTTTGCTTACGAATTTTTATTCAGAGGCATACTGCTCATCATGTGTTACAATGCTTTTGGATTTTGGCCCGCAGTCGCCATTAATATTGCCTTGTACTGTTGCACCCACATACCCAAAGGAATGAATGAAACAATTGGAGCATTTCCTTATGCCATTTTACTTTGCTATGTTACCATTGCTGCAAACAGTCTTTTTGTACCCTTTTTTACGCATTGGATCATGTCTCTTTCAAGCGATTTTTTTTCTGTAAAGTATAATCCGAAAATGAAATTTGTATGAGCGAAAGCGTTGCGGGCAAAATTGTGATTATTACCGGTTCTTCGATGGGTATAGGCAAAGCCCTTGCTATTTGGCTGGGCAAGCGTGGAGCGAAAATTATCATAAATGCCCGTAATGAAATACGCCTGCAAGAAGCGGAAGCGGAATTAAAAGCCTTAGGAATAGAAGTGTTCTCTTACGCCGGAGACATTACGCAACCGCCGATAGCCGAAGGCCTTATACAGTTTACAATAAAGCAATTTGGAGCTCTGGATATTTTAGTTAACAACGCAGGTACATCCATGCGGGGAAGAATAGAATCGGTATCAGCAGATGTGTTGAAACATATTTATGAGATCAATACCATTGCACCGATCATGCTCACTCAAATGGCCATCCCTTACATAAAAAAACAAAAGGGAAGTATTGTTTTTATTTCTAGCCTCGCCGGGTTAAAAGGATTACCATTTATCTCCATTTACTGTTCTGCAAAAATGGGGCTCACCGCCATTGCAGATGCTTTGCGAATTGAGCATCGGGAAGATAAAATCCATGTTGGGCTGGTGTATGTAGGAATTACAGCAGTAGAAAACGGTAAAACAACCATTGGGCCAAATGGTGAATTTATTCCGCTGGATGAACGAAAGGGATGGCATGTTGCCAGCCTGGAACATGTTGCCCAAAAAATAGCCCTAAATATTATGTCACGGAAAAACAAAACAATCATTGGTTTGTCTGGAAAAATCTATTACAACCTGGTTCGTATATTCCCAACCTTAGCTGACCTGCTAACACGAAAAACGTACAAAAAACAAAAACAGCTCTACAGCTAAATTAGTAGACCTGTAGAATTTCTTTTTATTGTTTCTTTACACTGTGAAACAATTCCGACAAAAACAACAACGTCCCAAAAAATCCTCCTTGGTAGTTGGTCGTATTCCCATACTGGAAGCCTTACAGGAAGGAAAACAACTCGATCGTATTTACATGCAGAATAACCAGCATGGCGATGTAGCCGAAGAGATCCTGAAGCTTGCGTTTAAACAGCAGGTTCCGGTGAATAAAGTACCGGTTGAAAAACTAAACAGCTTCAACGTAAGCGATCATCAGGGGTTTATTGCACAACTTTCAAAGATCCGTTATCTGGATTTACAGCAAGTAATTGATTGGGTTGTGGAGAAAGGCGACGTTCCGATGTTTGTAGTACTCGATGGAGTTACTGATATCCGGAATATTGGAGGTATTGCCCGAACGGCTTTGTGCTGCGGCGCACAAGCCATTATTATTCCTGACAAAGGAGTAGGGGCTTTGAACGAAGATGCTATTCTTGCAAGTGCCGGTGCTTTGGAATTAATTGCTGTTTGCAGAGTAAACAGTTTAATGAAAGCTGTGGATGATTTGCACCTCAATGGTATTCGTGTATTTGCGAGTGAAATGACAGCGGCAAAAAATATTTATGATTGCGATTTTAAAGAACCTTGTGCCATTGTAATGGGAGGTGAGGAGAAAGGTGTTTTTCCCGGCTTGATGAAGATATGCGATGAAACTTTCAAAATCCCCATGAAAGGAGATTTTGAAAGTTTAAATGTAGGTATAGCAACGGCCATGATCCTGTATGAAGCAATGAAACAACGAGGCTGATTTTCTTCTGATTAAAAAGGAATTAGCTACGTTCAATAATAGTGCATCATATAGCGGTCGATTGTATAAGATGTGGATTATTATTCATCCAATCAAAGCATTCTTTGATCGCTGTTTCTACTGAAGTTTGTGGCATATTTAGTTCTTCCACAGCGTCCTTACTGCTGATGTAAAGCTTATCGCAAGCAATTTTTGAAGTTGGATATGTAATGATCGGTTTTTTGCCAAAGAGTTCCCCTCTAATACTACCAATCATGCCTACAAATTTTATAATGTTGTCAGGCACTTTATAAGGTGGAGCAGACACGCCTATGACGGTTGTTACTTTTTCAAAAAACTCCTGGTAAGTGAGATTTTCATTGCCAGTAACATAATATTTTCCGGTGTGTCCCATTTCAACACTGTTGGCAATAGCCGTTGCAACATCTTTTACATGCACAAAGTTTCGGCCACCTCCCGTGTAAAATTTTAACTTGCGTTTTGCCAGTGCAAGAATCAGTTTTCCGGAACTTGGCAATGAATCATACGGTCCTATCATAAAGGTGGGCAAAATGGCCAATGCCGGCAACCCTTCTTGCTTCGCTTCATTCAACACATGCTGTAAAGCAATGTATTTTGAATCAATATAATCCAGTCCGTATTTTGCACCAGTAAAAGGTAGTTTGTACTTTTTATATTGATCAGTATCCGGTGCGTTAAGTGAACTCCCTGAACCAACATAGATCAAACGTGTTAAATTAAATTTTTTCACGGCACTCACTACATTTTTGGTACCCTCAACATTTACCTCTAAAATTTTTGATGATCTTGATGGCCAGTAGTCGGTTATTGCTGCGGCGTGTATTACAACGTCGTATTCCTGCATAGCTGCTTCGAGTGATTCTTTATCGAGTATATCTCCAAAGTGTTTTTTTATTGGTAAGTCTGTCAATGTTTTAGTGTAAGACCTTGTTTGAATAAAAACACCAACGGAATACCCACGATGAAGTAATAAACGAACAAGGTTACTTCCAAGCAAACCTGTGGCACCGGTAATAAGTATTCGCATAAAATGTTGATTTTGGGTGATGCATAACGAGGGTTAACTATAAACTTCTTTTTAATTGGGAGGGTATTGGGATTAAAAATCAATCTGGTAACTGAGGATCGGCACAATACCCGACTGTTGTTTAAACGTCCATTGATTGGTTGAAGGATCATACCTTCTGCTGAGCCCGTCAACATTTTCCTGTGCAAATAAATTCTGAATGTCCAATGCTAATTGCCAGCTGATGTTCTTTTTATCTTTTCGTAACGAAATACGTCCATCGCTGCGCCAGTAAGGACGAACAAACTCAGTGAATGGTCTTGATTCATCCAACAATGGCTGTCTTGTACTTCCATTTTGTACAGCAGCAAGAGGAGAGAGGGGCACACCTCCATTATAAAGCATCTTCCAGCCAACCTGCAGCACTTTGTTCTTTTTCAATCTCCATTCTTTGGTACCCACCCACGATGCACTTGTACGTGAATTGAACCTGGTGTTATAGGATTTGCCATCCAGCGGAATAAATTTGGAATCAAACACAGAGAACGATGCGAGCATAAACAACCCTTTGGAAAAGAATTTTTCCAACGATACATCCACCCCGGTGTTGGTTCCTTTTCCTTTGCTCACCAATGCTTCATTGGCATAACCTTCCATTTCATTTAAAATCCAGTAGGTTCGGTTCACATTGTCAACTACAGGTATCTGGAACAATTGCTGACGATAAGCTTCTACATGAAAACGCCATCTTTTCCCAAGCAATTGATCAAAAGCAAGTATGTAGTGATGCGAACGCATCATCTTCAACTCTTTATTGGGAAACGATGCACCGGATTGATAGAAATAAGAACCCAGCGGTAACAGTTTACTATGCAAACCATAAGCTGCAGTAAGATTTGTTTTTGCAGAGAACCGGTATTGCACTGAAAGCCGAGGATCAACAACAAACTGTTTATTCAACGCAAAGTACATGGTATGTACACCGGGGTTAATCAAAATACGGCTGTTGGGTTTTATTCCAAACTGTAAGTATGGTTGCAAGAGCCAACTATTCCCTTCGCCCATGATCACATTGGGCTTAAACGAATTGTTTGAATAATTCCACTCGCCTTTATTAAACTTATAATCCAGCAGACTCGCATACATACCTGCCTTAAAGTTGACAACTGTATTGACTTTGTGGTTGAATGAAACAGTCGCCGAAACCCGGTTGTTATTGTACAACTCATCATTTACTTTGGTTGCCACCTGTTGTTTCGTAAGTGTATCATCCACCCACTTGATCTGTTGACCCATTACCGCAATGGATGTTTTAAAAAACGATTTGGTATTAAGCTTGATCGTTTGTGCAATTCCAAACGCACCCATCAATGTACTGTTTTGGTACACGGCATAATCATCGTATTGCTTCCAAACGGCAGTATCCTCTACCGCAAGAAAATTTTCTTTGCTGTACCCACCGATTCCCCAGATATTTGTTTGCACCGTATTCTTTTTATTATTGAACGCAAGATTGAACGAGATGTCCTGAAACTTATTCCGCTCACGTTCATCAACGAGATTGATACCGAATGCATTTAAGATATCCAGAAATGAGTAGCGGTAATTTACCAGGTATGAGCTTCTCCCTTTTTGAATGGGACCTTCGGTGG
>CAYMSG010000259.1:0-6012 GCA_964392955.1 uncultured Chitinophagaceae bacterium
GTCTTTAACTGAATTGAAATGAAGAACGGAGAAATTGTCCCGGTCACTGATATTATCTTTAGAAAACTCTGTTGCTTCTTCTTTTGTTTTAAAAAAATGAATATCATCCTTGTCAATAAAGTACAGACTGTTATTATAAGCCATATAATGCTCACCTTTTGATAAAGCGATAGTCACCAGGTCAAGCACCTCATCAGCTATGGGATGTTCACTTTTCATTTCAAATTGGGCAATACCCTTGCCTTCATTATATCCTTATTACGAACTTTCAACAGAAAATGCCTGCCACCATTTTTCTCCATCAATTGAACAGCTAAATATTTTTTATCAGGAATCGTAAACTTTTCAAGTGCCACAACAAATACGGTGTTGTTGCTTCCTTTCACTTTGTTATAATTCCCTGTAATGTGCAAGGGCTTCTGTTCTGATTCCTGTACAGCGGTTCTTTTGCTTCTTTTCTTATCCTTAATGAAAAAACGGAGCAGGTCAATATCATAATCAACAGCGCCTTCATTGTTAATGTATATCTGGTAGTAAATAGTATTGTCTTTGATGTATATGCCTTTTACTCCGGCTCTCATATTATACTTTTTGTCTTTTATACCTTTCGTAATCCGTTCATTGTCCAATATGGCATTAGCATAGGAGCTTATTGTAACGGTTCTGTTCACAGGCAGGTAATAAACCCATACAGCAGGTTTATTATCGTAAGTGACTTTAAAAGCATAAACGCTGCCATCATCTGTTACCACACTCAGGTTTGTTTCAGTAAAATCTCTTGCGGCTGCTTTTACTAATAGAATTTCAGGGGCTTCTTTTACCTGTTGTGCAAGAACTGATGAAGTGCCCCTGTCAACATGTTTAATAGCGAATGGAAATACCAGGCTTGTGGTTTTATCAGTTGTTATCGCCAGTTTCGTTTGCGCAACAGCAGAAACAAATAACCAACCTGCACAAATCATACACACAAATCGTTTCATTTTATCAAGTTTAAAAGTTATAAATCGGACTCAGTGTTTTTATCTTTCAACAATACTTTGTAACCCTCCTTCACCATCACCTTTACCTGTTTTACTTTCCGGCTCATTAAATTCTTTACGGTATTGATGCCGACAGCGGCGGCCTGTGCTTTCAACGAAGGATCCAGCGTAGTGAGTTCCATCAACTGCAAACTGTTATCAGCAGAGTTTTTCGCAACATCTCTACTGATCGAACCGGGAATATAGATGCCCGGCAAACCGTCTATGTCGTATAGTTCTAATTTTACAGGGATTAAAATGTTTTCATAACGGAGAGAAGTTATTTCTACTTCAAGCCTTTCATTATTAAGTGAGGCAATTCCATTTATTGGGTTGCCTTTAGGAATTAATACTCCATTGATGAAAATATCTGTTGACAATCTCAGTTGAATAACCGCACCGTTTACCAAAGTTTGATTACTGTGAACAACCGCTTCAATAGCCAACCCTTCTTCGGCAATTGAGTTGTCCTTCTCCAAGCCGTAAAATTTATTTACAGTATTGGTTTTGCTTCTATTCGTATCCATCAACGAAACATTTGCCAATCCAGGTTGAGTAGTTACGGCATAAACCACCCGTTTATGTTGTAATGATTTTTCTTTTAGCTTTTCCCTTATCCTTTGCGGATGCTGAATATCCAGTATCTTTTCCAATGTGCCGTTTAGTTGCTCTATCTCGGGATCGCCGGTATTTGTTTTATTCATTGTGAACAGCATATTTTCCAGTCTATCAACCTCACCGGAAAATTCTTCATCTTGTTTGTAATTGGTTGCATTCGGGTTTTCATTGACTGATGCTTCCGGCTGTTTATTAATTTCCTTTTGCAGCAATGCCAATTTTTGCATTAGCTTTTGTTCAGGATTATTTGAAGTTGCTTCATACGGTGATGAATTGAGCCGTTGGTTGTATTTTGAAGCCGAGTTTTGAGTGAGTACTTCCAATTCGTTTACAGGCAAAAATGATGTGTATTCATTTTGTTTATAATAAGGGTCTGTCCGCATCCATTCTTCCAGCTTGGCTGAATCTTTATCTGCCTTATCATAAAAGCTAAGCTTATCGGTAAGGTTATCATCTTTCATTTTTGCATCCGGAAGATTCAGATTTAAACCCTGTTGCTTTGTTGCAACTATTTCCTTTTTGCCCTCGCCGCCGCTTAAAGCCCAAAATGCCATTGTAAGAAATGGTATTACCAATAAGGGCAACACCAACATCATTTTTCGTTTACGCAGGAAGGCCTGCGACCGTTGCACACTGCTCATACACTTCATTTTTGTTTTTGTGATAAATAAATTTGCTCCAGCATCTGAACGCTGTCCATCAAACCAGGCCGAGCCTGCAGGATGCTGTCGTATTCATTCCTTCTTTTTTGTTTCAGGCTGTCCATATAATTCCTGAATTCTTTTACTTGTTGGTAGATTTCTTCATCCACATAAGCTTCAGGACTTAAATTTTCTTCCCCGGTTTTATCAAAGTGTCTTGGCACATCCATTTGCTGCACTTCAAAACTGTTTTGCTTTCTATCAGGACTGATGACACTGTTTGCAATAAGGTAGATACTGTAACCGCCTGCGCAGATGCAGAAAATTATCAGAATGATTTTTAATCTCTTAAAATCTGTGTTCATAAAAACCCTGTTCATCTTTTCGGCAAATAGTTGTTGTACTTTAATACCAAGTCCTGCAATCGTTCCAGCTACCTTATCAGAAACAGTTACTTTGTCCACGGTCTCTTTATCTTTTTGCTTTGCTTTGTACAACCACATATTACCGGTTTTGAATGTTGATATCTGTATTCTCCATCGTCCGCCATTTTTCAATTAAAAAACCATGTGAATTATTGTCACTACGGGATACATTCCTTAAATAACCTTCGGTAACAAGATTCCTGGTTACAATAGTTGTGGGACGAATTATTTTCTGTTCACCTTTATACCTGAAATAAAATGGATACACATCAGTATTAATAATGATACTGTCCATGGTAATTTCCTGGCTGATATTACCTGATATCAGGTTGGAATAATAACCATTCTCCTTCAGGTTATCATATAGTTGCTTTGCTGAAGCATCAGCCAGGTATAAAGCCTTGGTGATATTTGCTTGAATTACTTTATCATCGGGATCGAGGGTAAAGAAAAAGTGATGAAACATTTTTACATGATCTCTGGCTTCTACAGGAATATTATCTTTTCTGTCGGCGGCATAAGCCTCTAATGCCTTTCCATTTGCCAATATGAAAACCTTGTTTTGAGATTGGGATGAAAGCTGATAGCTTTTGTACGCAATAAAAAGAGATATGATAACACAGGCAACTAAGAACGCCACACTGAATAGCCGGATGTACCTAAAAGCGGTGTCTATATTTTTTGTTTTTTGAAACATCACTCACACATTTTCTACACACTATATAACAGAAAGCAAATTGAATTCCAATACCACTATATGCTGGGGTAAAGAAAGTAGGCCTACCTAACTCTTTCCGCTTAGCTTATCCTTCATATATCCACTTCCACCGTTGTTACTATTGCCCCCTTTAAAGTAACCATCTGATGCACCTGCATCAGCCATACTGTTCGCAATTTTATTGTAACCTCCTCCAAGTGCATCTCTTGTCATTGAAGCGCCTCCTGAAGCAACGGTGCGAGTGGAGGTGCTCATCATATTGGTTACCTTATACAGCAATGTATTACCACCCCCGGCATGAATAATATAATTGGCAACAGATGGAACAGTGAAATAGCCAATGATTCCTATGATCATAAAAATGAGATAGGCCGTATCTGTTGAACTGAAGAAAGTATCGCCGTTGGTTGCTATCTGCTGCAAGTCTTCCTTTAGCATATTCTCCTGGATTTTACCCATAATGCCTCCAAAAATGTTTGCAACTGGCAGCCATAGGAAGATGTTTAGGTAACGGGCAATCCAAACAGTGAGTGTATGTTGAAAACCATCGAACACGGCAATGCCAAATACCAATGGTCCCAAAATAGCCAGAACAATTAAATAAAATGTGCGAATGGTGTTAATGCAAAGCGCTGCTGCCTCAAAGAGAACTTTCAATACTTCAGCCATCCATTGCTTAATGGAATTTCTAAAATTGTAAGAGAATTTTGCAAACGCAAACTTGATATCATTCCCTATGCTTTTTATCCAGCCTTCGCTTTTATCTCCATAGTGATATTTGTACCATTTATCCCTGTCGCCAGATCCATTTGTACCCACATACATTTGCCAGTAAGCAGTTTTCTTGATCGCTTCTTCTTTCATCTTCAAGAGCTGAGCTACGGCTTTATCCGAATCTGTTACCATTGCTGCTGTAGAAGTTACAGTTGGTTTCATTACACCGTTAATCATAGCAATAACTGAAGGAAATATTAATACGGCAAAACCCAAAACAAATGGACGAAATAAGGGATAGAAATCAACCGGTTCCGCTCTCGATATATGCCCCCAAACCCTTGCTGCAATATACCAGGTGGCGGCAAAGCCTGCAATACCACGACCAACACCAATCAAACGGCTACACAGCGGCATCATATCGTCATATAGTTTCTCAAGCACTTCATGCAAGCTGTGGATTCTATTGGCCATGCCCTGGGCTTCTGCAAAATGAGGAATAAGCAATACAGCGATTGCAATGCAAATTATTCTTACACACAATTTCATAAACACACGATTATTGCATAGTTGCAGCAAATAGTTTTCCGAAAACAGAAAAAAAGGATAAGAGAGGTAGTCCCAACCAACGGAAGTGGAGCACAAATATCAGTACGTGCTTTTGGAAAATGGAAACGCAGTAATTTCAGAAATCAGAATTGGAAAGATTTTGGACATTTTGTAAGAAACTGGAATACCTCTACATTCGGTAACTGGATGTATGAAAATTGGTGGGAAGAAGATGGTGGGCAATCAAATAGTACGACAATAACGATGCCTCCTCCATCAGGACAAACCGGCCCAACAGTTTCCACAACCATACCCAGCCAAAACAGAGATGACAATCTGGGCATGGCAACCATTCAATTCACTGATCTGATCACACAAGTTTATAATATCAGTTATGCGAATATTAAGAGAAGAAACTAAAGTTTTCAACTCTTAAAAATGTCTTTTAGCCAAACATTATTAAACTGCCCATTTAAATTTAATGGGTAGTTTGTATTTTAAACCATCCGCATTATGCAAATAGTTAAATTTTTATTTCTGTTTCTTTTTATTTATACAAGTGTAAACGCCCAAAAGAATATTCAAGATTTAAAAAAATCAGTGCAGTTAGATATCGGTTTTGGGAAACATGGTACAGGTGATATAAATGGTTTAAATATAAACAGTGAATACAAAAGGTTCTTTAGTAAGAATCTTTCAATATCTTTTGGATTAGGTGCAACATTACACGACGGGGCTTTTCCTATTTTATACTCTGATGGGAATGGTAATCTTATTGATGCCTCTTATCGCTATACTACGGGTGGGATACAGCTAACAAGTAAAGTTGGGATAAGTTTTATTAAATCAACAATCAATGATTTTGGTTTACAGGTTGGACCGATATTACGTTATCAATCTTCTTCTTATTTTGATGAAATAAATGTGTTATATCCAGCCGCAACTGGCTTGCCAATGCCGGTTATTGCAATCATAAATAAATCGCCTCAAAAAACGCTTTCGGTAGGAGGTATTAGTCAGTTCTATTATAACTATACAATAAAAAGCAATGTATTTGTTGGCTTATCGGCAGCGATCCAAATTGATACAAATGGGGATTTAATTAATCAGTTAGCTGTTTCCTGTGGGTTGAGACTTTAAAGGTGAATGTAATTACAGTAACGATTGCTAAAAAGAACACCGGTTACCAGACAAAATGGTAAGACTGACAGCTTATAATAGCTATAGGCGATACTGCTACCAAAAAGCTTTGTATAGTAAAGGAGTAAGGTCAAACTAATCCATAAGTAGGCTTTTCTTTTAAAGCAAAGCTATCTACTCAATCCGTA
>CAYMSG010000260.1:0-6011 GCA_964392955.1 uncultured Chitinophagaceae bacterium
CCAATGGTGCTGGTGAAATAAAAATTCATCGGATCAATATCTTTTGTAACGAAGTTGTGCTGCAGTGTCCAGTCGATGGCATCACGAATAGCTTGCGCTTCTTCCTTCAATCCAAAATATTCAAGCATTAATGCGGCTGATAAAATAGAACCGATCGGGTTGGCAATATCTTTTCCTGCCGCTTTCGGAAATGTGCCATGAATGGGTTCAAACAAAGCTGTGCCATTACCAACCGATGCAGAAGGCAACATACCCATTGATCCGTTGAGTACACTTGCTTCATCGCTGATGATATCGCCAAACATATTCTCCGTTAAGATCACATCAAACTGTTTGGGATTTAAGATCACCTGCACGGCTGCATTATCAACATACATATATTCAGCAGTCACATCAGGATATTGCGCTGCAATGTCCTGCACCACTTTACGCCAAAGGCGTGATGTTTCGAGTACATTCGATTTATCGAGCAGTGTAAGTTTTTTCTTTCTACCCTGTGCAAGTTTAAAGGCGAGGTGTGCTATGCGTTCAATTTCGGGGCGTGTGTACACACATTCGTCACTTGCTTTGTTACCATCGTCGCTGGTATGTTTTTCGCCGAAATAAATACCACCTGTCAGTTCACGGAAGATCACAATATCCACACCTTCGAGATGTGATGCTTTAAACGGAGATAAATGCTGTAAACCGCTGTAGGTAATTACAGGACGGATATTGGCAAACAATCCCAATGCCTGGCGGAGGCCAAACAATGACTGCTCAGGGCGCACCTTTGCAGAAGGATCGCTATCGTATTTGGGATGACCAACTGCACCAAACAAAACAGCATCACTGTCTAAACAAATATCAATTGTTTCCGACGGTAATGCGGTTCCTGTTTTTTCAATGGCATCGGCACCAACCAATGCTTCTTTGTAATGAAATGTATGTCCGTATTGTTGTGCAACGGCATTCAATACTTTAATGGACTGTGCTGTCACCTCAGGTCCTATTCCATCTCCGTTTAATACAGCTATCTTCTTTTCCATGATTCAGGTGTTTATGCTGTGATTGCAACTTGTTCCGCTAATAGTTTTAAATCGGCATCTTCCACTTCTTTCTTCGAATCAGCAAGTGTGAGGAAACGCTCATACAATTCATCTACCTGATTACGATCGAAATTGTAACCGAGGTTTTTGAAACGGTACGCCAGTGCACTGCGTCCACTCCTTGCCGTTAGTACAATCTTCGATGTATCAGCACCCACTTCTTCCGGTGCAATAATCTCGTACGTTGTTGCTTCTTTCAAAAATCCATCCTGGTGAATGCCCGATGAATGAGAGAAGGCATTATCACCAACCACCGCTTTGTTGGGCTGCACCACCATGCGCATGGTTTCACTTACCAAACGGCTCATCGGCAATAACTGCTTGGGATCAACATTGGTATAAAGTCCCAGTTCCGGATGTTTGCGAATCGTCATCACCACTTCTTCCAGCGAAGTATTACCTGCACGTTCGCCAATACCATTGATGGTACATTCGATTTGTCGTGCACCGGCAATAGCACCCGCAATAGAATTGGCAGTAGCTAAACCAAGATCATTATGGCAATGACAGGAAAGAATCGCTTTGTCGATATTGCTTACATTGTTCATTAAGTAAGCCATCTTTTCGGCATACTGATGGGGCAAACAAAAACCGGTTGTATCCGGAATATTCACCACGGTTGCACCCGCAGCAATCACTGCTTCGGTTAACTGTGCCAAAAACTGCAGGTCTGCACGACCTGCATCTTCGGCATAAAATTCTACATCGGGCACATAATTACGGGCAAGCTTAACCGCTTTAACGGCACGTTCAAGTATTTCTTCCCTGGTGGAATTGAATTTGTATTTGATGTGGTTATCGGACGAACCGATACCGGTGTGAATGCGTGGAAGAGCAGCTGGCTTCAGCGCTTCTGCTGCCACTTCAATATCCTTTTGAACGGCACGGGTTAAACCACACACCGTTGCCTGTTTAATTACTTTCGAAATCTGGTTCACGCTTTCAAAATCGCCGGGACTTGAAATGGGGAAACCGGCTTCAATAATATCAACACCTAAGGTTTCTAATTTCAGCGCAAGTTCAATCTTCTCTTTCGTGTTTAACTTGCAACCCGGTACCTGCTCTCCGTCTCTGAGAGTGGTATCAAAAATGAACACTTGTTTGTCGGCCATAACAATCTTTAATAGTGTAAAAAAATGCAGGCTTGTTCACTTCAATTGATTGTCAAGGTCAGAAGTAAACAACCTGCGCTATAAAATTATTTCTAACAGATGCGGTCTGCAAACCTTATTTACTGTATTTTACGACAGATAAGTACGACCCTTTTATTGAAAACCCTTTACGGATAAGGGTTTCAGCAGAAACGAATTACGATGCCCAACAGATCGACCGATACGACCTTTCAGCTGGTAAAATCGCTGGAAAAGAGCGAAAAGCGGAATTTTAAGCTTTATGTGAAGCGAAACTCGGCCGACCCGAACCTGAAGATCATCCAGCTGTTCGATGCCATGGATAAGATGGGTGAGTACGATGAAGCCGCCCTTTTACGCAAAAACCAAAGTATTGCCAAACAACAGCTGAGTAATTTAAAAGCGCATTTATACAAATCGATCCTCAGCAGCCTGCGACTCATTAAGCAGGAAGACAATATCACCATCCAGCTGAACGAGCAGATGGATTTTGCCCGCATCCTCTACAACAAAGGTTTGTACCTCCAGAGCCTGAAAGTGCTGGACAAGATGAAGGAGCTGGCCAAACAATACGAACAGATCACCTACCTGCAACAAATCCTGTTTTTCGAAAAGAAGATCGAAGCACTGTACATCACCCGCAGTATGCAGGACCGTGCCGAGAAACTGTCGAAAGAATCAACAGCTGTAGAAGAACAGCTGACCAGTGTATCGCAACTCTCCAATTTATCGTTGCAGTTGTACAGCTGGTATATTAAAAATGGTGTGGCAAGAAATGAAAAAGAAGGCGATGCAGCCAAAGAATATTTTGAAAAACATTTGCCGAAACATGCGGAGAAGCTCACCGGCTTTTATGAACAGTTGTACTTGTTTCAATCGCATTGCTGGGTTGCATTCATACGCCAGGATTATTTGCTGTATTACCGTTACACACAAAAATGGGTAGACCTGTTTGAAAAATACCCGGCGATGATTGAAGCCGAAACAGCCCACTATATTAAAGGCATGCACAATTTAATGAGTGCGCATTTCGATTTAAGCAATGAAGCAAAGCTGATTGAGAGTATTGAACAACTGGAAAAATTTTCACACCGCAAAGTGGTGCAGCAAAACGAGAACTACCGTATTCTTTGTTTTGTGTACCTCTCCATTGCCAAGATCAATAAACACTTTTTAGAAGGAACGTTTACACAGGGATTACGGTTGGTGCCCGGCATCGAAGAAAAGCTGGATGAATATGAACTCTTCCTCGACCGGCATCGTGTACTCACCTTCTATTATAAAATAGCCTGTTTGTATTTCGGCAGCGGTAACAACGAAAAAGCCATTGAGTACCTCAACAAGATCATTAACTGGAAAGTTGACTTACGTACAGATCTGCAATGCTATGCACGGCTGCTGCACCTGATTGCCCATTTTGAATTAGGCAATTACGAATTGCTGGAATACCTCATTAAATCGGTGTACCGTTTTATGGGCAAAATGGAAAACCTGAGTGCGGTGGAAGAAGAAATGTTCCGCTTTTTGCGGAATGCATTGCAACTGTCGCCGGCAAAAATTAAACCTGCCTTTGCGAAGCTGCTCGAAAGTATAAGCCGGTACCAGGGTAACCGTTTTGAAACAAGGGCTTTTGTGTACCTCGATGTCATCAGCTGGCTCGAAAGTAAAATTGAAAATGTACCGGTGCAGGATATTATTCATCACAAATACAAACGAAAGAAAAAAACAATCGCCTGATGATTGTTGTTATCACTGATATGAAAAAATTGTTCCTCTTTTTAACGATTCTTGCTTTCTTCTTTTGCAGCAGTAACGCTCAAACCATCAACCCGAAAAATATTGAAATTGTACGTGACAGTTTTGGCATACCACACATCTTTGCCAAAACCGATGCGGAAGTAGCTTACGGCTTAGCATGGGCGCATGCCGAAGATGATTTTAAAAGCTTGCAGGATGTGGTATTGCCTGCCAAAGGTTTAACTGGCAAAGTGCAAGGCAAGGCCGGTGCTGCAGCCGATTATGCATTTGCCTTGTTCCGCTGCATGGAAATTACCGAAGCAAAATGGAACACCCTCACGCCTGCTTTTCTGAAATTGATTGATGGCTATGTACAAGGCATTAATGCGTATGCAAAAGCACATCCCAACGAAGTGCTGCATAAAAAAATATTTCCTATTACGGCGAAAGAATACATTGCTTCATCGGTGCTGGCCTTAACGGCTTTTAACGGAGCAGATAAAGTATTGATGGGGATCTTTAACAATGTGATTGAAACCGATCCGGAGCTGAACAAGAAAGGCAGCAATGCCATGGCTGTGCATCCGAATAAAACTACAACAGGCGAAGCATTTCTGCTCATCAATGCACACCAGCCCAACACCGGTTCGCAGGCTTTTTACGAAGCACATATTAACAGCGAAGAAGGATTGAATGTACATGGCGGATTGCTGGCAGGTGGTCCCTGTATTTTGCATGGCGTGAATGAAAATCTTGGTTGGGCACATACGGTGAATTATGTGGATCGTGTAGATGTGTTTCAGTTGGAAATGAATCCGGCCAATGCAACGCAATACAAATTTGATGGTGAATGGATTGACCTGGAAGAGAAAACCATTACCCTGCGCATTAAAGGAATACCGGTTGCTGTAAAGCGGAAAGTATATTGGAGCAAGTATGGCGCTACCATGAAGAACAAACAAGGTTTCTTTAGTATTCGTTTAGGCGCTAATATGGACATCCGTGCACTGGAGCAATGGTATTACATGGACAAGGCAAAAAACTTTACTGAGTTTTATGCGGCCATTAAAGACCAGCGCCTCTCAATGTTTAACATTACCTATGCTGATAGATATGATACCATCTTTTATGTAAACAATGGTTTGGTGCCGGTGCGGAATCCATCGCCGCAATACAACTGGAAGTCGACCTTGCCGGGCAATACCTCACAAACATTGTGGACAGCCTTTCGAAATTTTAGTGAATTGCCGCAATATGTAAATCCGAAAAACGGGTATGTGTTTAACACCAACCACTCTTCGTTTTTTGCAACCGATGCAGCCAATAATTTAAAGGCCGAACAATTTCCTGCAACTGATGGATGGGAAACCTGGCAGAACAACCGCAGTATTCGTGTACTGCAACAACTGCCTGCAGACAAACTCGATTATGCAAGCTTCCGCAAAATTAAATTCGATAAACAGCTGCCTGCTGTATTGCAGTATCCGCACAATATTGATACACTGTTCCTGTTAAGTGAAACAGCATATCCCATGTATGCATCGCTCATACAAACATTAAAAAGCTGGGATAAACAAGGTACAGCAGATAGTAAAGGTGCCGCTGTGTTTCTGTTAAGCTATCTGCACCTGGCCAAAAAATTAGGTGCAGGTACTGCACGCACACTCACCACTGCCGAAGCAGTTGAAACCTATGCCTACGTGTACGACTATATGATGAAACATTTTAACCGTACCGATCTTGCATTGGGCGATCTACAAAAATTAGTGCGTGGCGATAAGGAATGGCCGCTCTGGGGTTTTCCTGATCTGCTTTCACCACAATGGACTTCCAACTATAAAGACGGCAAATTAAAATCGGTCGGGGGTGATGGACTCATCATGTTTATCCGCTTTACAAAAGATACACTGCCGCAAATTGAAACCGTGAACATGTATGGTGCTTCGGCTAAAAAAGGCAACAAACATTTTGATGACCAGGTGGAACTGTACATCCAACAGCAAACAAAACGGATGACCTTGAAGAAGGAAGAAGTGTATAAGATGGCGGAAAGGGT
>CAYMSG010000261.1:0-5969 GCA_964392955.1 uncultured Chitinophagaceae bacterium
TGGTGCGGTTGCCTGCGATGCAACCGGCAACCTGGCATCAGCAACCAGTACCGGCGGTATGACCAATAAAAATTTCAACCGCATTGGTGATACACCTGTAATAGGGGCCGGTACGTATGCAAATAATCAAACCTGTGCCATCTCCTGCACCGGGCATGGTGAATTATTTTTACGAGCCGTAGCTGCCTATGATGTGAGTTGCCTCATGGAATACAAAGGCTTAAACCTGCAACAGGCAATGGAAACAGTTACACTTGATAAATTAGTAAAACTTCAAGGCGAAGGAGGAATGATTGGTGTAGATGCTAACGGAAATACAGCAATGATCTTTAACAGCGAAGGTATGTACCGTGCCATGCAAAACAATCAGGGCGAAAAGCAAATCGCTATTTACAGGTGATGCAATCATGCCGCAATAAAAAGAACAGAACAAAACGCTTTTGAAAGCGGTATAAAAACTCTCTCTTATCTTTGTTGCTATGCAAACATATGTTGTAATTGTGGCCGGTGGGTCCGGGAAGCGGATGGGATCTGTACTGCCGAAACAGTTTTTATTGTTGAAAAATAAACCGGTACTCTACTATACCATTCATGCATTTTTAAATGCATTGCCGGAATGTAAAGTGATTGTAGTGTTACCGGAAGAACACCTGGAACTTGGAAAAGAAATAGTGGATGGTTTCTTTGATCCGCAACGTATACAACTGACTGTTGGAGGTGAAACACGTTTTCATTCAGTGCAGAATGGATTGAAGTTGGTGGAAGGAGAGTCGATTATTTTTGTACATGATGGTGTACGCTGCCTTGTAACGGAAGAGTTGATCCAACGTTGTTATACTACTGCACTGGAAAGTGGAAGTGCCATACCTGCTATTGAATGCAGAGACAGTGTTCGGATAATTACCGAAGAAGGAAATGATCCGGTTGACCGTTCAAAATTGCGGTTGGTACAAACGCCGCAAACATTTCACAGCAAAATATTATTGCCTGCCTTTGCCATCGATTATAAACCCTGGTTCACCGATGAAGCAAATGTGGTAGAGGCATTTGGTTTGAAAGTAACGCTTGTACAAGGTGAAGAAACAAATATCAAAATCACCAATCCGATTGATTTGGTGATTGCTGAGAAAATACTCGAAGGTTGATTCTTAGAAGGGAAATCGTTTGTTCCAATCCCAACAATCGCTCGATTGGCTGAGCCCTCTTTCGATCCTGAGCGAAGTCGAAGGACGCTCAGGACTCATTACTGATCACTCATCATTCATTCCTTCAGCCACTTCAATAATTTCGGCAAACGATTCATGCGCAAAGCAGGATAGCGCTCTTCAGCAGCACCATAACTGCTGTAAAAAAATGCAAGGTTGCGGATATCGCTTCCTTCAAAGTCAAGCAAGGTATTTGTTCCGGCATGTTTGTAAATAAAACGATCAACGAGATAATGTGAAGCGCCCAATGTTTTTCCATTGGGATGATTGCCCACCAATATATAATACCAACGGTTGTGTGAAAACAGAAATACAGCCGATGCCAGTAATTCATTCGCAGCAGAATAAATGCCCATCAATTCTACCCGTTGATATACTTTAGCAGCTGCATATACATTCCGGAACCGATTGAACTCGTCATTGCTGATGGATGAAACACGCTGCATGGTTTCACCTGCCAATGCAAGAATTTCATCAAGTTCAATATCTTCTTTTACATGCAAGCCACTTTGTTCTGCTTTCTTAATATTCCGCTTCAGGTTGGTTCGGTAATCGTTTGCAATTGCTGTGTATTGCCGGTTTAACAGCAGTGTATAGTTGACTCGTTCCGTCATAGGGAAATCCGGCAAACTGTAAAGGTTTTGATGATTCAGATAAATATCAATGTACTTATAACGCTTTGGAATTTTTGTCAGAAACGCTTCAACAAGCGCAGCATTTAGTGCGGATCTTGAAAATACTCCAAGACTGGCGCAGAAATAGGGTTGGTATAAATAATGAATACCATACTTTCTGTTATGGGGAAGCGGCATCACTGCTTCGTAATCATTCATCACCAATGCATCCCATTCATCACACATTGCATCAAGATACCAGGAGTAGGCATAGATCAATCCATTGCCGGATTGCTCAATACAATCATTCCACTTTTGTTGATCAAGTTCGTTCTTTGGTATATAGTTGATCTGTTGCATCAGAAGATGAAGCGACGGTCAATTTTCTTAAAGCTCAAATTTTGGATGTCAATTGTAAAGCTGATGTTTTTCAGGAAACGTTTATCAGGAATGGTTGATTCAAAATAATCACGATACACCCGGCTGTACAACAGCGGGGCATAAATGTTGATCGTGTTTTTTAACAGCGATAATTGTAAACCTGCATTGTACAAAACTTTGCTTCCATCTGCATTGGCCCCCCAGGCTTCGGCATAGGTGCCGATATCAAGGTAAACCTTCAACGGAATCTTTACCGGTAAAACATTCAGGATATTGATCTGGTCTGGTATGTCACTTGAAATGTTGATTGCCATTAACCAATCATCTGTTTTGCCTGTTTTATTTGCAAGCAGATCGGTGCGAACTTTAAAGCCGCCATCACGCATCATCATTTGCTGACTGGCAAAGCCTTCAAATTCATTCCGCCCGATGAAGTAATTACTGTAGGTATAATCTTCGTATCCTTTTGGAGCCGATAAATTCAGGTGATATGGATCATTTCTGAACTGCTTGGTAATTGTTTTATCGCCGAGGTACATAAATTTCCCTGCAAACACCCTGATATTGGCGCCTAACTTTTCATTGTAATTGAAATAGTAGTTACCGGTAAATGCAAGGCGTATAAAATCCTGTGCCTGCTCTGCCATCAACTCGCCCCGATAGGGATACAAGGCTCTTGTGTCTTGAATCACAAAACGTAGTTGATTGAGGTAGCGGCTTGCTTTCAGTTTTGTGATTTCAGTAAAACGATTTCCATTGGGAAATGTGTCGCTTCTGAAACGTAAATCATCTTCGTCAAGCAAAAATGTTTTCCATTGAATAAAACGTTCCCGTGTGCTGCGTGGGTTTGTTTCTTGAAATACAAGTTTTAAAGAAGGAGCAATTTTCCGTACACCAAGAATGTATTTTTGATTGGCTGTATCTGTAAAATCGTTGGTTGAAAATTTTAGTGCATTTACAGCAAGTGTTATCCGTTGAAATGTACGTTGCGGATAAAATGTATAACTCATTCTCGCCAGTCCGTTCAGTTGTTTACTTTTCGAAGCGTACATCGGCGCAGCAATAAACTGAAATTTTGTTGGGGCTAATGTGAAGTTATGAATAGCCCCACCAATCATAAAGCCATCGTATAAATTAAAACCTGCTATGGGTGAAACAATGACAGTGTTGGTTGTTGCATCGTTGGTACCAACGATGGGTGCAATCCGGAGTTTCTTTTTTTGTTCCGGTACAAGCGGTCCTTTTTTATCGAGCAAGGCAAATGTTGCGTCGAGGTTTTTGCCACTTACCTGTTCCAGTACCTTTTTCAGATCAGAAGGATAGGGATGCTTCCCCTTCCACAGCTGAAAGTATTGTTGCATCGCTTCGTCCAATACAGTACGGCCAAGTTGTTGTTCCAGCAACTGCATAAACTGTGCTCCTTTTTCATAGGCAATCAATGAATAAGTAGCATCAGTCAACGAATCAGAACTGGTGCGTAATGGCTGGTCACGTTTAATGCGTTCAAAGCTTCTTAAAAACAATGCTTCATCAAGATTCAGATCAAACAATTGTTTTTTGGAGGTTGTTTTTTTGTACCGGCTTATTTCTTTTTCAAATCGTTTGTCGTAATACGAATTGATGCCTTCATCAAACCACGGATAGCGTTGCTCATTGTTTGCCAACATCCCCTGAAACCAGTTGTGTCCCACTTCATGTTCAATTACACTTTCCAATGCAGCTTCGTTCGGCATACGGGTAATAGCGGTGATGCAGGGGTATTCCATACCACCGGTAAAACCCATCTGTGCTTCAACAGCAGCAACCGTATTGTAAGGATATTCACCAATAACATTACTTCTGAAGTGCACCGCATCTTTGATCATACGAATACTGTGCTTCCAAAGTGTTTTGGCCGATGGAGGAAACGCAGCATACGCATCAATAACACGACCATTACTGAGCTGAATGGTATCGTACAGTACCATGTATTTTTTATCAGCAAACCAGGCAAAGTCATGTACATTGGTTTGCGTATAAACAAGTGTTTTGGTTTCTTCTGTTGTAACGGGAACTGTTACTGGTTTTTTTACTGTTGTTTTTTTCGGTTGTTGTTTTACCGGTTGCGGTACGTCGTTCACTGCACGCTCTTTCAGCCATTGTTGTTCTTCTTTGTTTTGCAGGTTACCGGTGCTTAGCACAACATAACTTTTGGGAACAGTGATCTTCACTTCATAATTACCAAACTCACTGTAAAACTCACCCTGGTCCAGGTAGGGCATGGGATGCCATCCAAACCGGTCATAAACTGCCGGCTTTGGAAACCACTGTGTAATCTGATACGATTGACCTGTATGCCCACCTCTTGAAAAGTTTTTTGGCAACTGTACATGAAACGGAGTAGTCAATACAATGGTTGCACCGGGAGGAAGCGGTTGTGGCAAAATAACTTTTATAATATCGATGTGTTGCGGATGATCTTCAATATCGGCACGCTGGTCATTTACACGAAAGTCAAGACGGTTGATATAGCCACGATCTTCCTCATTGGAAAAATAGAAATCGGTGCGGCCGTTTTCCAGTAATTGTTCACTGAAAGCAGTACGATCTGTTTTGAATGCATTGGGCCATACATGAAACCAGATGAATGTTAAGGAATCGGGTGAACGGTTGATGTATTCAATTTTTGCAAAGCCATCCAACGTATGTTCACGGTCGTTGAGCGTTACATCAATGTTGAAATTAACCTGTTGTTGCCAATAGGCTTGCTGGGATATGCAAACAGAGGTGCTGAAAAGCAGGAGCAGAAAAATGAAATACTTCACTCAATGGGTTTTATCAAAAATAATATCTTCTTTCGGTTACACCTATAGTTTACCACGCTCTTTTAAAAGACTAAACACATTGTTGAGCTTTTTATTGCTCACTTGCTCCATTACCTGTTGAAAATCCTCGGGGTAGGGATGGCGAAATTTCCAGCGGTTATAATATTCTCTGATGCCTGCTTCAAAATTTGCCTGGCCCATCTGGTTACTTAGTAAACGTAACCATTGTTGTGCTTTTGCATACACTGCAAAAAAGTAAGCATCTGTGGTTTTGTAAAGCTCTGCGTTTTGATCAACCGGGTCGTTGAAATCATTCTCAAGTACAGGACTCCGGTTGAGAATAAGATAGCTGAACCAATCTGTCAGCCCTTCATCCATCCATGCATGTTCACGTTCATTACTTCCAAGAATACCATAAAACCAGTTGTGCACAATTTCGTGCGTCAGTACATAATCGTCCGGTACATTCAGCAAACAGATCATCGGGTATTCCATTCCCCCGCTGAATCTGTTGCCCGGTCCCTCCACGGCAGAAACCGAACCATACGGGTAAGTGCCGACATACGCCTGCATATCAAAAAGTATATTGGCGATTTGATCATTTGTATTCTCCCAAAATGGGTTCCGTTTTGTTTTGGAGAATGTAAAAATATCAACAACATGCCCATCCGTGAAAAGCGCCTGCGAATAACGGATCATAAAATTTTCGGAAGCAAACCATGCAAAGTCGTGTATTCCTTTTTGTTGAAAGCGTAATGTTTTATAAGCCGATTGAACAGATGGCTTGTATTTTACAGATGCTTTTTTCCTGTTTTTTGTGCCGATGATCTTATAGGTTTCCAACTCTTCCTCAGTTGTGAGTTCGCCTGTTGCGGCCACTACATACGATACTGGCAGTGTAATAGAAACATCAAAGCTTCCGAATTCGCTGTAAAATTCGCCTCTGTCTAAGTAGGGCATGGGGT
>CAYMSG010000262.1:0-5960 GCA_964392955.1 uncultured Chitinophagaceae bacterium
TCTTTAATTGAAGAAATTGTACGGGTTGAAATGCCAACAGCCTTTGGAAATTTTCAACTCATTGCTTTTCGTGAAAAAGAAACGTCGCAGGAACATCTAGCGTTAATTAAAGGCGAATGGGAAGAAGGCGAACCTGTATTGGTGCGTGTGCATTCGTCTTGTTTTACAGGCGACATTCTTGGTTCACTGCGTTGCGATTGCGGCGACCAGTTACATGGTGCCATGCAAATGGTGGAGAAAGAAGGAAAAGGGGTGGTGTTGTATATGAACCAGGAAGGGCGTGGCATTGGACTGCTCAATAAACTGAAGGCATACAAACTGCAGGAGCAGGGAATGGATACGGTGGAAGCAAATCTGCATCTCGGTTTGCCAATGGATGCAAGGGATTATGGAGTAGGGGCGCAGATATTACGCACGCTTCATGTAACGAAGTTGAAACTCATCAGCAATAATCCGAAGAAGAGAGCGGGGTTACTTGGTTACGGTCTTGAAATTGTTGAAACGGTTCCCATTAAAATTGCACCCAACCAATTCAATCAAAAATACCTTGAAACGAAACGGGATAAGATGGGGCACAACATCCTGAAGTAATTTATTTTTCAAAATCTTTTACATACGAGAAGCTGATGCCTGCACGGTTGCCGCTTCTCCATTGTACGTCATATACGCTGCGGTAAAAACCGATCAAACGGAGTTTGCCATCGGGTGTAATTAACCATTCGAGTGTAAAATCCGGGGTTAGCTGGTTATTGTTTTGAATGGGGCCGGCTTGCCCGGTGTTTACCAAAACAGAACCGCCTGCTTTCAATAATAATTTTCCATTTAATAATCGACGGGTAATACCAAACCGGCCTGTGCCCTGGAAACCTTGTGTTTGCGCCTGCGTTCCGGAAATAAGCCCGGGTGTAAACGTAACATACGGGTCAAGGTTTAATTTGTTAATGCCGGGAATATTCCGCAATGCAACACCAAGACCGGCCTGCACCTGTTGTGCAATAAATTCGGAAATGGTGCCTGCAGCAGATGTAATTACACTGTTGCCAATATTTGCTGCTGAATTAGATGAACCAGAACCACTCGGTAAAAACTGTTCAAAGAAAAGGAGAGAAAATACCTGATTGTTCAATTCATTGGGATTTGAACGTATACGCTCCAAGCCACTTTTTGTGAACGGATTGTTTAAACAAGGATGCCCGGGTGGTAACTCTAACCGGAAGTTAATTACAGGATTGTTCAATGTTCCATATAAGTTGCCAATTACCGTGATTGTACTTCGTGGGTTACTGCTGCAACCCTGCGCCAGCTCTTCCGGTAAGGCTATATCTTCCACTTCATATTTGGCATCAATATTAATTCTGGCGTCATAAGGATCTCCATTCCATTCTACATATCCGCTGTTGATGATAAAACGTTTTTTGATGAGTTTTTCCCAGTTGAATGTGTATTGGCCTTTGGTAATGTTGAACCTGCCGCCCATGCTTGTACCGGTTCTGGTACTTACAATAATATTGAGATTGCCCGATCCCTGTCCCTGGATCACATCATTGGTTACTTCATCCAGTATCAAATCAATCTTTGCAAGCGGATTGGCAATTACATCCAGATCCACCAACATATGTGATGTTTCTTTTACATTCGATTCCACTTTCATTTCCTTTCCATACTTGCGGAAAACAATAAAATCGGCTGTACCGGTTACCCTTGAATCGGAAGTTGGAAGAAATAAATGAGAACTGTCGGTTGGCTCTGCACGCAGCTTCAATACCATATCGTTCACCGGCCCACGAATAGATCCGCTTGCGTCAGCTATCACATTCCCGTAAAACAGATCATTGTCTTTTTTGGTAGTATTCAATACCTGGAAACCACGTGATGGATTGTTTGCATGAAACTCCATATTGAACCGCATGTTATCAAAGAACTGGTGAAACAGTCTTCCGGAAAAAGTAGCCGTGCGTTTAGCCGTATCCGTAAGTATGATCTGCCCGAAATCGATCTCCCCTTTTTTAAAGGCGATGACGGTTCCTTCGTTCATGGAATAGCGGCACTTGGTGTAGTCGAGTACAAATGATGTGTTGCTGAGTTTTACATTACCGATGAGGTCAGGTTTTGTTGCATCGCCGGAAATTTCAATAAGCCCTGTTGCCACACCTTTCATATCTGTCATTATAACCGACAGGTATTTTTCAAGAATGCTGAGCTTTAAATATTTTGCATCAACCGTTTGATTGATCACCGGCTTCGCAGCATCTTTCAGATTGATTTTTCCCTTGCTGGAGAATTCATAAAAAGGGTTGTCGGATATGATCTCTGTATTGATATCACCTGTTGCAGCACTGTAGTTTCCTTTAATGCTTACAAGCCCGATAGAATCGTTGTTGAAACGGAAACGCTCTGCTTTGAGATCGGCATCAGCCTGTATTTTTCCAAATGGATTGATAATATCAACCGTTCCGCTAACCTGGCCTTCCAATCGTGGATCTTTCAGGAAATAAGGAAGAATATCTCCCATTTGTACATTGTTTAATTCCACTACAAAGTCTTCGTTATTTCCAATCTCAGAAAGTTTTGTGTAGGCAACAATACTTTCGTTACCGGAAGTTAATTTGAAGTTTTCGGAGTGGATCATCTTTTTACCAATGAACAAATCGCTGTTGTCTTCAATATTCCACACTTTGTCGTTGATCACCATCGTTGATGGTTGAAAAACAATTCCGATTCCTTCTTTTTTAGTACTGATCCTTGCATTAAGATTTGCATCCTTCAATGTTTGCGAAGCTCTTGTGCGGATACTTACCGAACCTGTATCGTTTGCTGCTACTATTTTAAAACTTGTTTGTGGCAAACTGATGCTGTCGTTCAGTTTTACTTCCAGCATGCCTCCATCTACATTCAGTTTGTCATAATCACCCTTAGCAATAATATTGGCATCGTTAAAACCGATGTTGTTGTATTGAAAGTAGGGAACGTTTGTGTTTACATTAAACCGGCTTTCGTTGGTACTGATGCTGCCGATAATGGTACTGTTGTCAAATCCTTTGACTTGTATTTCCAGGATATCAACAAACTCTGCAATATTTCTTGTTGCGATACTGAATGTAAAATTCTGGTTCTTTACAATTTTAGCAGGCTGCTGTATGTACGATGGGAAATATTTATGCAAAAAGGAGAGTGTAGTGTTGGGTAAATCAAGGATATTAAAGTCGCCGCGGATCGATGCTTCAGCTTCATTACTGCTAACCGTTAATAATTTCTTGCCCTCTGCATATGCTGACGAAAGTGTCAGGTAGTCGAATGATAATGTATCGCCATCCTTTGTTAATACTGCATTCTGCAGGTTGGCTGTTCCCAAAAACTCATCAATTGTTTTGCCTTTAAAGTCAAGCACGGCAAATGTTTTCAAACTGATGTTTTTATTCAGCAACCCCAGCTCCTTGAAATTAATTTTATAAATATCACCTGTTACTTTGTACACAGGTGTATCGGTGCTTAAATTAACCAGACCCGTAAGATTTACCATGAGGTTGCTGTCGTTCGCAACAAAGGATCCATCGAATTTTCGTTTTTCATAAATGCCCTTTGCTGTAATGTTTCGATACGTATATCCGTTCAGGTAAATCGCCTGGATATTTCCATCCACTTCCGCAAACAATGTTTTGGGGTTAAAGCCTCTTCCTTTTAATGAACCATCCATTACAATGGTGCCTAACAACGGATCCTTCAAAAAAGTGCCCAATGCAAATCCGCTGGTTTTAATTTTTCCTGAATAGATAGGAGCACTGCCATCAGGTAATTTCAGGTTGATGTCTGTAACAAGTGTTCCAAGATTTGTTTCGAGTGTGCCATAAGTAACAAAATCATTAAAGAAGCCGGTGTAGTTGCCTGTAAATTTGAAATAGCTGAGTTGCGAAATAGCAGGATAGGTTACTTTGCGCAGATCAGGATAAATAGCAACTGCATCGTTATATGATGTTTGTAAACGGTTTGCTTTCAGATCAAGAAATGTGCTGTTAATATCGGGCAAGCCATCCAATGTAAAATTTCCATCCAGCACTGTTTGCTTCAACGTTGTAATAACTACATCAGTGCCTTTTAAATGATCTACTGTACCTCTTACTTTTCCTTTGATGCTAATACGATCGTTCCAGTCTTTTAATTTCGGGGCAAAAAAAGCGATGTCATCACTGTGCAGCTCACTGTCTTCAAATGTGCCTTCCATTCGAACATGGGTAATGAACTCACTCATGTCGTGACCAAACTGTTCAAAGCGCAAGGCGAAATAATTCCGGAGCAGACTTTTGTTTGTTCGCACCAGCAGGTTGTTGAATTCCATGGCTGTTGAATGGAACGATAAGTCGGCATCAAGTTCTTTTACTTCAAATCCACTTCGTTCTTTTGCCTTTAGTTGGATTTTGGCTGTAAGTGTATCACCAATAAAAGCCAGGTTGTTGAATGTGCCTGTAATATTTTTAAAGTGTACATGTGCGCCATCAAAGTAGGGAAGTGGTGCCCGTTGTGTGTAATTGTCACTTTTTAATTCTGCATCTTCCAGTTTTACCTGGTTCGCCGTAATACGCCAGCCCGATTGTGTAAGCACTTCAGCAACATCATCCGTATGATACGCACTGTCGGGCTTTGGATTTCTTTTGGGCCGGTTGCCGATATAATTTGAAATGGAAAAAGATGGCGATACAATGTCAAGCTTTGCAATGTCAATCACCTTATTGGGAAGATCAAATGTGTTGATGTTCAGCTTCAGGTATTGTAAACTGCCCTGCATGGTTTGCCCCCGCCATTCGTCTTTCTGCATCAGTCGTATCTGCTTCAGTTCAATATCTTTCAGCTTAAGGTTGGTTTGTTGCTTTGTTGTGTCTTTGGAAGCAGATGGTGATGAAAAATAATCAACCAGGAATTGATAGTTCCATACGCTGTCGCTTCGGTGGAGATAGAAGTTCGTTTGCTCAAGCGAAATATAACTCAACTCTATTTTATCACGCAGAAAAAACCAATCGTTCACGTTTGCGCCGGCACGGCCAATATAAGCCAGGGTATCTTTGTTTCGGTCTTTCACCAATACGCCTTCCAGCAACACTTTATTGAACAGCGAAAACTCTACATGCTGTACAGTAACTTCTGTTTTTAATTCATTCGATAACCAGTTAGAAGCTTTCTTTGTTAACCAGTTTTGAACGGGAGTTAACTGAATAAGAAACCATACTGTGATCAACAGCAACAGCAGGACTAAGAGAATGCGGGATAGTATTTTAAGTACTTTTCGTGCCAAGGTATTTGTGTTGTAAAAATAACCATTCGGCACCTATCAGCCAATTCAATGGCAGTCTTAACAAAACAAAAAGACAAAAGGGTGAATCACTAAGCTTCCGTTTGCAACCAGTAAGCGCCGTTAGTGGAGAATTTCATGTACGTGCTTTTTAATGTTGCCGGCAATTTTTTCCATGGGCAGGTCGTTGGCATCGGAGCCAAACGGATCTTCAATTTCTTCGGCTACCAGTTCAAGACTTGCCAATACATAAAACACAAAGGTTACTACCGGAATTACATAATAGCCCATGCTGAACACATAGCCAAAGGGCAGGGTCATTACATAAATAAAGATGAACTTTTTAATGAACACGCTATAGGAAAAGGGGATGGGTGTGTTTTTAATACGCTCACAGGCACCGCATATATCGGTGAATGATTTCAATTCTTCGTTGAGGATGATCAATTCATCACCGGTGATCTTTCCCTGCTGATGTAAGTGGTACACCCGGTTAAACAACTGGGCGGCCACTTGGTTGGGGATATGTTTTCCCTGGTCGATTTTTGACAGCAAATGACCGTGATCATCCTGATCGAACAACGCCAGTTTGGTTGATTCCTGCTGGAGATGATTTTTCAAACTGAATGCATAAAAGGGGATACTGGTACTGAAAAATGTACGGTTGTTCTTATCGTCT
>CAYMSG010000263.1:0-5958 GCA_964392955.1 uncultured Chitinophagaceae bacterium
AAGGATGCAGTTGTGTGGATGGATACAGGGCAGTATAACCTTTCCAGAATTTTTCATCAAAGAATGGCATACGTTCCAGCCATTGATTTACCAGTTGCAGAATGGTGGATGCTGTTTCTATGGAATTGATCTCATCAAAATCTTTTTGAGCAAAGCCGCCTTCGTTGGTGCGTTTGTAATAATCATGCTGATGGCGTTTTTCCATCTTCAACCCCAGCGTTGCTTCAATTAAACGAAACTGCTTGCTTTGAAAACCGGAAGCAGGAGTGAGCAGGTTCCTGAATTCAAGAAAATCAAGCGGTGTCATGGTATCCAATACTGTTACCTGCTGGTTCAGCAAGGCAAGGATACGTGTCACCCGTTGCAACCGGTGTCGGCAAAGGTTCAGGTCTTCGCTGTTATCATCCACTTTTTCTTTGCTGAATACTTTTTTTACAAAGTCCAGTTCAAAGAGGATCTGTTTAAACCAGAGTTCATATGCCTGGTGAATAATGATGAAGAGCATTTCATCATGTGCCGGTTCCTGTCCTTCTGCAAAACTCAAAGGATGTTGCGAGTCGAGAATTGTTTCAAGCCGCAAATAAGAAGGGTAGTACTGTCCGTTATCGGGTTTCATGTGCAAACAATTAATGTGGGGCAAGGTTAAAGATTTTTCAGTGAACTTCTGCCAATTGCAAAAATCAAGGTGAATTTGTTACTGCCTGTACGATTTCACAAAGTCGATGCGTTTTATCTATCTCCGTTCCCTTGCAAGACTGGCTCTATTTTTGCGAAATAAAACATCATGCAAAAGAAACTGATCTTATCAATACTCGCTGTAACCATTACATTTTGTTTGTATGCCCAGGATTTACGCCTCAACCTGTTTGGCGGGTTAGCAAATTACAGTGGCGACTTGCAGGGCAAAGCCCTTACATTTCAACAGGCACGTTATTCATTTGGATTATGGGCCAGTTATGATATCAATCCATTTGTAATGCTACGCGGAGGCTTACATGTTGCGAAAGTGGGCGCCGATGATCGTTTTCAAACACGCCCCGATAATGTACTACGCAATCTCAGTTTTCAGACATCTCTCATTGAACTGCATGCCGGAGCTGAATATCATTTCCTTGGTATGGATAACCGTGTTTTTTCGCCATACGTATTTGGCGGACTGGGAGGGTTTTATTACAACCCGTATGCATTTGACCAGGGAGGTAATAAAGTTTTCCTGAGACCACTTTCTACAGAGGGGCAAGGCGTAGCGGGTTATCCTGACAGACAACCTTACAGTCTTACCCAATTTACTTTGCCGTTTGGTGTAGGTGTGCGGATGGTATTAACGGACAGGGTAGATGTAGGTGTTGAATTTGGCTATCGCAAAACATTTACCGACTATATCGATGATGTAAGCCGTTCGTATATAGATCAAAATGCATTATTACTGGCACGTGGTCCTAAAGCAGTTGAAATGGCTTTCCGCACACCGGAATTACCAACCCATTCAAACGATCCTTATCCGGTAGATCTTGAAAAAAGAGGTAGTCCGCAATACAAAGACAATTATTATTTCTTTGGTCTTACACTTACCTATCGTTTAACCGGAGGCGACCGTTCTGGTGCTGGAAGTGGAAGCCGCATGGGTGGAAAACGCCGCTCCGGATTGGGTTGCCCAACCAATGTTTTCTAACCATATTTTTCGCTTCCTGCCGGCACTTTTTTTCTTATCCACAAACGGCAGTAAATTGTTGAAAAACAGTCAAAATAAAGGCTGGGTTTCTGCCATGTTCCCCTTGCTTTTTGGTATCTTTGGCCGCCTCATTTTAAGGCATAAATTAAGCTATGGATCAAAACGAAAATGCAATGGAAAACGGCCCTGACAGAAATGGCCGTATTATCCCCGTTAATATTGAAGAGCAAATGAAAACAGCCTACATTGATTATTCAATGTCGGTAATTGTCGGTCGTGCCTTACCCGATGTAAGAGATGGATTAAAACCGGTACATCGTCGTATTCTGTATGCCATGAAAGAACTGGGTTTGAACTATAACAAAGCTTACAAGAAGAGTGCAAGAGTAGTGGGTGAAGTGTTGGGTAAATATCACCCGCATGGCGATGGTTCGGTGTACGATGCAATGGTGCGTATGGCGCAGGATTGGAGTATGCGTTACACCTTGGTTGACGGGCAAGGTAACTTTGGTAACCAGGATGGAGATGGCCCGGCGGCCATGCGTTATACGGAGGTGCGGATGCAACGTATGACCGAAAGCATGCTCGATGATATCGATAAAGAAACCGTTGACTTCCAGAATAACTTTGATGATTCAGAATCGGAACCATCGGTACTTCCATCACGTATCCCGCAATTGCTGGTAAATGGTTCCAGTGGTATTGCTGTTGGTATGGCTACCAACATGATGCCGCACAACCTCAGCGAAGTAATCGATGGCTGTATTGCGTATATCGATAACCGTGAGATCACGATCGATGAATTGATGCAGTACGTAAAGGCACCGGATTTTCCAACAGCCGGTACCATCTTTGGAATGGAAGGCATCAAAGCTGGTTTTCATTTCGGACGTGGAAGGGTAGTGTTACGTGGAAAACTCACCGTTGAAACAAAAACCAGCGGTCGTGAGCAGATCATTATTACTGAAGTTCCTTACCAGGTAAACCGTGATGCGTTAACCGATAAGATCGGTCAGTTGGTGAATACAAAAGTGATCGAAGGGATTGTTCATGTAAACAATGAAAGTAACCAGAAAGAAGGTACACGTATTGTTATTGATCTGAAACGTGATGCAGTTGCCAACGTCATCATCAATCAGTTATTCAAATACACCGAACTGCAAACATCGTACGGTATCAACAATGTGGCGTTGGTAAAAGGCCGTCCACGTACGCTCAACCTGAAAGATCTGATTTCGGAGTTTGTTGAATTCCGTCACGAAGTGGTGGTGCGTCGTACAAAATACGAACTGCGAAAAGCACAGGAACGTGCACATATCCTATTAGGCTATTTGATTGCATTGGATCATCTGGATGAAGTGATCGCACTCATCCGCAGTTCGGCCACTCCCGATGTAGCAAAAGAAAACCTGATCAATGCTGGCTGGGGATTGGATGAAATACAGGCCAAAGCAATTCTTGAATTGCGTTTGCAGCGTTTAACCGGCATGGAGCGTGACAAGATCAAAAATGAATACGATGAACTGATGAAGTTGATCAATCATTTGAACGAACTCTTATCAAACGAAACCATGCGTTTTGAACTCATCAAAACAGAATTGCTGGAGATCAAAGAAAAGTTTGGCGACGAGCGTAAAACCGAGATCACTTACCTGGATAATGAAGTGCGGCTGGAAGATCTCATCAAGGAAGAAGATGTAGTGATCACCATTTCACATCACGGATATATCAAACGTACCTCTGCTACCGAATACCGTCAGCAACGCAGAGGCGGACGCGGCGCTATCGGCAGCAAAACAAGAGAAGAAGATTATGTAGAACATCTCTTTGTGGCATCCACCCATCATACCTTATTGTTCTTTACAGAAAAGGGCAGATGTTACTGGATGAAGAGTTATGAAATTCCCGAAGGCGATAAAACAAGCAAGGGCCGTGCAATCCAGAACATGATGCAATTGCCACCGGATGATAAGGTGCGTGCCATTATTGATGTGGCCAACCTGGATGATGAAGAATTTGTGAAGAATCATTACATTGTACTTTGTACAAAGAAGGGCATCATTAAGAAAACACTTTTGGAAGACTTTAGCAGACGTCGTGCAACCGGTGTAAACGCCATCACTATTGTAGAAGGCGATCAGTTACTGGAAGCAAAGATGACCGATGGCAACAGTGAGATCATGATGGCGGTAAAGAGCGGCCGTGCCATCCGTTTCCCCGAAGCTAAAGTACGGCCAACAGGACGTGGAGCCATTGGTGTAGCAGGTATTGAAGTGGATGATGCCAATGATGAAGTGGTTGGTATGATTTGTGTAAATAAGGACGATACTTCAAGAACAGTGCTGGTAGTTAGTGAAAAAGGATATGGAAAACGTACACCGGTTGATGAATACCGGATGACGAACAGGGGAGGAAAGGGCGTAAAAACGATTAATGTAACCGATAAAACCGGTCCGTTGGTTGGCATACTGGAAGTAACCGAGAAAGAAGATCTGATGATCAGCTGTAAGAGTGGTATCACCATTCGTATGAAAGTGAACCAGATCAGCGAACAGGGAAGGGCAACACAGGGTGTGAAACTCATCAGGGTAGATGAAGGCGATGAAATTGCAGCCATTACCCGCATGGATGAACCCGATGAAGAAGATGCAACGGAAGTACCGGTTGAACCATCTGATGTGCAGGAATAATTTAAAATCTATAACGCAAAACCTGGAAAGCGTCATACCTCAAAACAAAAAACAGTATGGCGAAAACATCTGATAATAAAAACAACAAAAAATAAGGAGATGAAAAAATTTCTTTTCGCAGCGGTTGCTGTAATGTTTTGCCTAGGGTTATCGGCACAGGATATCAAGAAGGTGCGTAATTTTTTCGACAAGAAAGATTATGTGAAAGCCAAAGATGCTGTTGATCTTGCATTAGCCAATGAAAAAGAACAGAAGAACTGGGAAGCATGGTATTATAAAGGATTGATCTACGGACAGATTGCCAAAGATGCCAACTTAAAAGCAACTGTGCCCGATGCATGGATGCAATCGTTCGAGGCATATCAAAAAGCAATGGAGCTTGATGCCAAGCAGTCGGAAGTGTTTATGATGACCCGTCAGTATCCGGTTTTTGAAAACTACCTCGAAATTCAAAAAGAAGCCAACCAGGCTTACAACAGCGGTAACTACCAGGCCGCATTGGATGGTTATAAAAATGCAGATAAAGTAGGTCGCTTTATTTACAAGAACAAATGGGCATTGAGTGAAGTAGATACCATTCTGTATTACTATGCTGGCGCAGCTGCCATGCAATTGGAGAAAAAAGATGACGTAGTAGCCTTCTTTACCAAGATCTGCGATGCCAATATTGGCGGCGAAGGATTTGATGTTTGCTACCGTTATTTAGCGTATCACCATGCATCAAATAAGAACGAAGATCTGGCAAAAAAATATGCTGATATGGGGCGTGCATTGTATCCAAAAGATACGTACTACGACAGAGTTGACCTTGATAAAAAGCGTAAAGAAGATGCAGATCCAATCACCATCTTCAATAAGTACGAGCAGATCATTACCATCGATCCAAAAGATTATGATATCCGTTACGATTATGCAGCTGAAATTTTCAACTGGCTCTACATGGATTCAAAAGCAACACCGGAGCAGAAAACTACCTACTTCGATAAGCTGATTGCCAATCTGAATACTGCTATTGAAATTGATCCGAAAAAACCGGAAGCGCATTTGCTGATGGGTAAAACGCATTTCAATGAGGCAGCTTTCATCCAGGAAGAGATCAAAAAGATCAAAGGCTCTGCACCGGCTGATGTACAAAAGCGGAACGATATGAAAAAGAAAATGGAAGACCGTATGAAAGAATCCATTGCACCGCTTGACCGTACCAACGAAATTTATGCAGCAATGACGGCTGAACAAATGAAAGACAAGCGTACAAAAAATGAATACAAATCAACGTTGTACCTGTTAACAGAAGTGCATCGTTTCCTTGGCAACAAAGACAAAGAAAAAGAGTACGACGCAAAATACCAGGCGTTGAATCAATAAGCCCGGTATAATAAATGAATCGAAAGGCTGTCCTTTGTTGGACAGCCTTTTTTATTACATTTAAAAAAAGAAAAATTCGCTATGTCGTTATTACTCAACAGATCATCGTTCGGAAATCCACAGCATATAGGGCATGTTATGACTCGTGAAGAAGCGTATCAACTGCTTAGCAATTGGGTGAAAAATGAACGGCTGCAATTACACATGAAACAGGTAGCACATTTAATGAAG
>CAYMSG010000264.1:0-5939 GCA_964392955.1 uncultured Chitinophagaceae bacterium
CAATTCCAGGTCAGAACGTATCATTTTAAACTTGATGAAGCAGCTCATAGCTATCAGCTGATTGCCTGCCTCTTCATCTGTGGATAATTTTCCGGGATTTTGGCCCGAATTCCTTACCTTTGCACGCATTAAAAAGTAACAGGTTCAAACCCGGTGCCGTAAGACGGGGTTTGGAGAGTCACTCCCAAATACTCACCTCAACGCTGCGTTTGCACCCGTTACGAAAATTATAAAACGCAGTATGAAGTTATCACAGTTTACGTTCGACCTACCCCTTAATCTCATTGCCCAGAATCCTACAAAAAAACGTGAAGACAGCCGTTTGATGGTGGTTCACCGTAAAACCGGCCAAATCGAAAACCGCCAGTTCCGTGACATCATGGAATATTTCGACGACAAGGATGTATTTGTAGTAAACAACACCAAAGTATTTCCGGCACGCATGTATGGCCGTAAAGAAAAAACAGGTGCCAAGATTGAAGTATTTCTTCTCCGTGAATTAAATAAGCAAAACCGTTTGTGGGATGTGATCGTTGATCCTGCGAGAAAGATACGTGTAGGTAACAAACTCTATTTCGGTGAAACAGAAGACCTGGTTGCTGAAGTAATTGACAATACCACTTCACGTGGACGTACCATCCGTTTCCTGTTTGATGGCACCGATGAAGAGTTCCGCACTGTGTTATACAACATGGGCGAAACACCGCTTCCAAAATACATCAAACGCAAACCCGATGATGAAGACCGTGAGCGTTACCAGACTGTGTTTGCCAAGCATGAAGGTGCTGTTGCCGCACCAACTGCCGGCATGCACTTTAGCCAGGAACTGATCAAGCGTCTGGAAATTCAAGGTGTGCGTTTTGCAGAAGTAACTTTGCATACAGGTTTGGGAACTTTCCGTCCTATTGAAGTGGAAGATCTCAGCAAACATAAAATGGATGCAGAGTATTACAAGATCGATGACTTTGCGTGCAAAATTGTAAACAAAGCAAAAGAAGGCAAACACCGGATCTGTTCGATCGGCACCACCACCATGCGTGCACTGGAAACATCGTTCACGGCACAACAGTTATTAAAACCAAGCGAAGGCTGGACGAATATTTTTATTCACCCGCCTTACAATTTTAATATTGCTGATTCACTGGTAACAAATTTTCATTTGCCCAAAACAAGCCTGTTGATCATGACCTGTGCATTTGCCGGTTACGATCTTACGATGGAAGCGTATAAAAAAGCAATTAAAGACAAATACCGTTTCTTCAGTTATGGAGATGCGATGTTGGTGATATAAGAAACCCCGACCCTAAAGGGAGTAATACATTTGTATTTACCGTCATGGGGATTTCTATGAAGCTGCTGTTGCGTCGCACACTTGTACTGATGATTATTTATTCATCAAGAGACATGTCAGCACAGTAGCAATATTAATAAACTAAAGTTCGACCTCCCTCTCTTTCGGAGAGGGAACGAGGGTGAGGCTATGGCAAAAACAGCAAAAGAATCGTTTATAGTAATGACCGAGTTGGTACTCCCCAACGATACCAACGTATTTGGCAACCTTATGGGTGGCCGCCTGATGTACTGGATGGATATTGCTTCTGCACTGGCAGCGGGCAAGCATTGTAATTCGCCTGTTGTAACAGCAAGCGTGGATAATATTTCATTTGAAAACCCGATCAAACTGGGTAACGTAGTACATATTGAAGCAAAAGTAACTCGTGCCTTCAACAGTTCCATGGAAGTGCATATGCGTGTGTGGGGTGAAGATACTGTACAGCAATACCGTTATAAAAGCAATGAAGCCTATTATACATTTGTGGCATTGGATCCCAACCGCCGGCCCAAACCTGTACCCCAGTTAATTCCCGAAACAGAAGAAGAAATCAAATTATTTGATGGTGCATTGCGCCGCCGCCAGTTGCGTTTGATCCTTGGTGGAAAAATGAAACCAAATGATGCAGCTGAGTTGAAGGCGTTGTTTGTGGAGGAGTGAGTTATAAACTATTGCTACTTTACAGTCAGTGTTAGTTTCGTTTCAGTCACGGCATCGTTACCGTCTGCATCCGTATAAAAAACTTGCACCGGAATTATTATCCGCCCCTTCTTCCCTTTTGGTTTGTATTTATAAATAAAGAGCCCGTTAGCATCGGAATAAATGGTTACGCCATCAACAATCATTTTAGAACGTCTTGGAGCTTCAAAGTGTCCAATACCAGCTAATATCTCAATAGAATCATTGTTAGAGATGACAGTGGAGCTTACACTTACAATTGGCGATATAAAGACACACTTCCCTTGCGTCCTTAATTTGTCATGAAGCTGAATCAATAATAGATTTTCGTCGATTATCACATCAGCAATTAATTTGCTTATGAAAACACTTTGAGAAGACACTCCAACGTTTAAAAGATTTTTTTTGAAGATATGCAAGCCTGCGTCCTCAATTTTGTTCAACTTTAACTGGTTTGCTATTGCAGCATTTCGAAATAGAGAATCGACACTTACTAAATCGCTATTATAATTTCTGATTTGCTCAAATAAATTAACACTTAGATCAGAGTCATTCATTTCAATTTCACTTGAAGCGATTTTCTGTTTGTATTTAGATAATAGATTCGTGATTCTTTCTGCTTTCTTTCTTAGAGAGTCTGCTTTAGCAAGTACTTCAACCGCCCGTTCACTTGTAACCGGATCTGCAGTTTTCGTTTTGATTGCCTTATAAATTCCACTATTGCTTTTATTAATTGTTTGGCTACTCTCGGTTATTCCCATATCCAGACTTTTCAATAAAGTATTCTCGTTGTTACTTTTATGCCTACAACCTGAAATACTAACAATCACAGCAAATGCAACGATTACAATAATTTGCAACAATTTAAATGAAGCTGTGAGCATGACAACAATTTGGATTAAAACGAAGCCCATTAAGCATTATTGCCTTACACTCTCACTCCGGCACATAATCCTCCGGCAGCATATTTGCCAGGCGTTCAAAAGCCCACATGCCGTCATTATAAGCAGCTAATGGAGTAAGTAACCGTCCACGATAATCAACAAGAATGGGTGGCTGAAACGGACGAAGACCGCTAATGGTGCCATTCCGCACCCGCCCGCCCACAATTCTGTTCTTTGTAATATCCAGTTTCAGTGCTGTGTTTTTTTCGTACAACACCCGCAGCCGGTCGGCAGTTTTTATCTTGTAGATCCTGTAACCCGAATCACTGTACACATGCAGTAAACTATCTTCTGTAACAGGAACAGCAATATCAAAACTGCTGCTTCCTCCAACATTGAGTGTGATCGTTTGTGGCGCCCCCACTTCCTTTTTCATTTCTTTCCGGTAAACATTCTGAACCGAAAATTTGTCTTCCTTCAGTTTGCGTTGCACAAGGCTGCGATAAAAATGCATGGTACTTCCTTCATACGCCTCTCGTCTTCGCTTTGCCCATCGACGTTTGTTTTCACCTTCCCCATTTTTATCAACAAAACGGGTATAACCATAAAAACGTGACTCCCCCGTTGACCTGTTAAAATAAAATTCAACCAGGTCAAAATAGATCATATAACCAAGCTCCGGATTATCCACCACAAGTGTTGTATCACAATACGCCACTACTTCATTTTGATTGGGTGTGGCTGCAAACTGAACATCTTTCAGATTTTTTACTTTTGCACGGTTTGCTGCGCTTGTTTCGCCCAGTAAATTTCTCCTGAAAATATCAAGATAACGTACCCTTGTTGCTTCTGGTAATATCAGCAGTTCACGCATTTCGTCTGCACGCCTGGTCATACGGAAACTAATCTTCATGGATGCATTGCGCAGATCAGCAATGTACAACAGCCGCTCATAGCCAACAAAGGAAGCTACTACTTCGTAGGTTCCTGCTGCAAAGGGTCCCAATTGAAATTCTCCATCACTGTTGGTAACCGTACCTGTTGTGGAATTATTAATAAAGACACTGGCATTGGCAAGTGATGCACCGGTTTCATCGTCGATCACAACACCTTTGATGAAGAACGACTGTGCACATACACTGCTGTGTGCAAAAAGAAAAAGGATGATAAGTTTATACATGGATCCAGTTGAAAAATCTGAAATACTTTTCAATCTATCGTGCTGCTACACAAGATCGTATCTGTAAGTTTACAAAAAATAAAAAGGATGGACAAAAAGCCCATCCTTTTTTACATTTTTTACATTTTATTATTTATCAATCACACTCATCAGGTGATGTTTACCCTTGAGCATGTATTTTTTACTTTGTTCAATACTATCCATTACCTGGTCCAGTATTTCTTCCACAGGTGCATTGTAATCGATGGTCAACGGCTCCTTGATTGTTACCGACAATATGCTGCCCCGTTTTTTAAACTTCAATCCTTTTTTATTGAATGCACGCCAGAAACCATTGATCACAATGGGCACAACAATCGGTTGGTTTTGCTTGATGATATAAGCCGTTCCCTTCCGACCGGGGGCAAAGGGTTTGGTGGTTCCCTGCGGAAAAGTAATCACCCAACTATCATTTAAAGCTCTGGCAATTTTACGGGTATCGCCGGGATCAAGACCACGCTGCACTTCTTTCCCTTCAGCTCTCCACGTACGCTTCACCGTAAGTGCGCCTGCACTGGCAAACAAACGGGTAAGCCATGTATCTTTCATGGTTTCGGCCGCAGCTACATAATAAATTTTGGTGATGGGGTTGAGCAGGTAATACGGAATGCCCAGTCCTTTGTATTTGCCCCACTTGGCAGCAAAGAAAATATGAAGAAAAGTAATCACATCAGCAAAATACGTCTGGTGATTACTAACAAACAATACATTTCGTTTGGGAAGATCTTTCAACCGCTCTGCGCCATTTACCTGGAGCTTGTTGATGAGTGCAATGCCGGGATACGTAACCGCACCAACAACACCGTACACAACACGACGCAATAAGTTGAACTCTTTTATACGTTCGACAAAAGTTGACATGGTTAAAGTTGATTGACACCTGTAAACAGGACTTGCAAGATAACAATTTGGTAATACTGGCAAACATTAATTTTAGGTTGTCGGGTTATTACTACAACGTAAAAATGACCCTACATTTGCGCCATGAAAATGAAGGCGGTAATTTTTGATATGGATGGCTTACTCATTGACAGTGAGCCGTTTTGGGAAGAAGCTGGCAGCGAAACATTACTGGAATTCGGTAAAAAATTAACGGCTGCACAATACCACAGTTCAACCGGCTTGCGTACCGAAGAATGGATCGAACATTGGTTCCGTCACTTTGATCTGCCACTGCAAAACGCTCCAGCCGCAGTTGATACGATCATTCAAAAAGCAATTGCAAAAATTAATGCGAAAGCTGAAATGTTTGCAGGTGTGGATACCATTATTCCGTTTTTCAGGGAACAGGGATTTAAAATCGGATTAGCTACTTCCTCGTCATTATCGCTGGTAGAAGTGGTGATGAAAAAATTAAACCTGCAAAACAGTTTTGATGCAATTACATCGGCCGAAAAACTTCCGTTTGGCAAACCACATCCCGAAGTATATCTCAATTGTGCATCCGGTCTTGGTGTACAGGGAATGGAATGTATTGCGTTTGAAGATTCATTCAATGGTATGATCGCTGCAAAAGCAGCCCGCATGAAATGCGTGGTTGTACCTTCAGCAACTGCTTACGATCAACCCAAATGGAATGCAGCTGATTTGAAAGTAAGATCACTGCTTGAATTTGATGCAGAAAAATTATCGCTCCTGCTTTAATTGAGAAGATGATGCGTGGTGAGTGTTTCACGGAGCAGTCCCAGCAATTTCCGTTTATCGGCAAAGCCAATAAATGATCCATCCGTTTGCACAACCGGGATCACCCACAAACCGGAAAGGTCAAACAGGCGCATGATCTTTTGAATATCATCTTTTACGGAGATCGTGTATTGCGGTTTCA
>CAYMSG010000265.1:0-5938 GCA_964392955.1 uncultured Chitinophagaceae bacterium
CTTCATTGAAACGATTGATCGGTCAAAAGCTCGGATATCTTTCATTAGGATTCAGGAATGTAAGTCGCACACCATCGTTTATTCACGACGACCGGAGTAATTTTAAGAAATTCAATCTTGGGAACACCAGCTTTGGAAAAGAAAACACAACCATTGCTTCTGCTACGTATGAACTTCCGCAGCAGCGGTTGAAATTGGGCGCTAACTACTTTCTTGCATCGAATTATACCTATTTTAAAAGTTATACAGAAGCTGAACAGGAAGCAACGTTGTTCAACGTGCTTCAATTGCAATTGGAAAAGCAATTCCGGTTGTGGAAGCATTGGAACTGGTACACCGAAGTGTATGTACAACAGGCCACCGCCAATGCACCAGTTAATCTGCCGCTTGTATTTACCAGGAACCGCTTTGCATTTGAAGGAAAGTTTTTCAAAACGCTTAACTTAAGTACGGGTCTTGAAATGCGGTATCATACCGCTTACAAGGCGGATGCTTTTTCGCCCGTGCTGGGGCAGTTTTTTCTGCAGAACACTGAAACCATTCGCAACCTGCCTGATATTGCGGCCTACCTTCAGTTCAGGATCAGAAGTTTAACCATGATACTCCGGGCCGAAAATCTGAATACGCTGCAAACCAGCCCTTCGTTTAGCTTCTTAAACAATAACTTAGCTACACCGTTGCACCCTACACCCGGCTTTTTTGTACGCTTTGGCCTTTATTGGGGTTTTGTTAACTGATGAAAATCAATATTCAATAGACTGAATATTTTATCTTTGCACCGATGTCCAGAAAAATCATATTATCCCTGATTGCCGTTTTTTACCTCGCCGCTACCAGCGGGATGGTGATCAATGTGCATTATTGTATGGGTAAAGTTTCTTCTGTTTCATTTACCGATGAAGAAGATCATAACGATGGAGCCTGCAGCAAATGCGGCATGGTGAAAACTGAAAACCATTGCTGTAAAGATGAGATCAGCAAAGGAAAAATGAACGATGCTCATCAAACATCAACGCTGGCATTTGAGTTATCCGCCGCCACTTCTTCTCTTCCTGTTCGCCCAACCGTATTGACAGATCCTGAACAGGGACAATCGGCCATTCCCTTACTTACTTATTTCTCTCCGCCTCCCAGGGTGCTCAACAGGGTATATCTGGATGTAAATGTTTTTCGTATTTAGATTCGATTGGTTCGTCGTTTATTTTCTGCAACAATGCAGGAACAGTATTTCTAATCATACAATCTAAAATAATTTACAATGAAATCATTTCAATTTATTGCTGCATTCATTTTTTTGTTTGCAGGTATCCAAACAGGTAACGCTCAGTCAAAAACAAGTGGAAAACAAGCTGCGGTAACAACTGCTGTATTTAAAGTATGGGGTAACTGCGGTATGTGCAAAAAAACAATTGAAGGTGCGGCCAAAACAAACGGAGCAACCTTCGCTGAGTGGAACGAAGACAGTAAAATGCTGACTGTAAAATATGCAACTGCAAAATCATCGGATGATAAAATTCAGAAAGGAATTGCAGCTGCGGGCTACGATAATGAAAAATATGTTGCTCCCGATGATGTGTACAACAACCTGCACGAGTGCTGCAAGTATGATCGTAAAACAGCTTCTTCAACTTCAACCAAAGAAGCAGGTGCCTGCTGCATGAAAGATGGTAAATGCACCGGCGACAAGCCTTGTTGCAAAAAAGTAGAAGGCAAGTCTGACTGCTGTGCAACTGGTGCCTGTGCAAAAGAAGGTGGCTGCTGCGCCGGTATGACCTGTGAAAAAGGTGGCGATTGCTGCAAGAAAGAAGGCAGCGTTGCAAAAGCAGATTGCTGCAAAGATGGTAAATGCACACATCACTAATATGTGCTATAGCTGCTGATGGTTGCCAACCATCAGCAGCTTTTTCTCAATCACCAAATACATTGATATGTAATATCCGTAAAAAATAATCGAGCAATTTATGCCAGTCGGCGATGATTATTTTTTATGGATATTATATGTGATAAAAATGCAATTAAAAAACATACACATGAAAAACGTTTTGTTATTGATAAGCCTCGTTGTTGGGTTAACAACATCGGCACAATTCAAGTCGGCAACTCTGCAGGCCAGTGGTTTAACCTGTGCCATGTGCAGCAATGCCATCAACAAATCTTTAAAAACTCTTGCGTTTATTGAAAGTGTAGAGTCTGATATTAAAACATCTTCTTTCATCATCAACTTTAAAGAAGGTGTTGATATCAACTTTGATCAGTTACGGAAGAAAGTGGAAGATGCCGGGTTTTCCGTTGCCAAATTACAGATCTTGACTGAATTTAAGAATGCAACTGTACAGAACGATCAGCCACTTACAGTAGATGGAAAAGTATTGCATTTCCTGAATGTAAAAAATCAACAATTGAATGGCGAAAAAATCATTACGATTGTTGATAAGAATTTTCTCTCGGCAAAAGAATATAAAAAATACGCAGGCCTTACAAAAGCTGAAAGCTTTAAAACAGGTCAGTCAAACGGAGTGCGTGTTTATCATGTAACGATTTAAACAAACGGGAAGCAACAACAACTGCTTCCCTTTTTCAATTATGGTTCGACTTATAGTATTCAGCTTATTGCTGTTGACAGGTGCAGCAGCAAGCGGGCAGGAGTTGTATATTTTTTCAAATCCTGCTTCTAATATTCCTGCCAGGGCGCTGGTGGCCAAAGCATCTACTAAAACCATGCGTTCATACCATAACAATGAACGGGAGTACAGGTTTATGCCGGAGCTGCAACTGGGTTTAACAAAAAACTGGATGCTTACCGGCAATGTAAGTTTTTCCAATATGTACTTTCAATCAACACAGCAATTTGAAAGTGCAAGGCTTTATACGAAGTACAGGTTTTACAGTAATGATGAAGTACACAAACATTTTCGTGCAGCACTGTATGGTTCTGCAGCATGGAGCAATAATCCCCTTGTGTACCAGGAGTTGAGTTTGGAAGGCGATAACAGTGGTTTGCAGTTGGGTGCTGTTGCTACCCAGTTGGTTGGCAAATTTGCAGCATCGCTCGGGGCGTCTTATATCCGTCAATTAGAAAAAGAGAATAAAGTCAATTTCGGAATTCCTTTTTCAAACGAAGCTGTTTTGTATAATTTGTCAATGGGCTATTTGCTTTTTCCACGGAACTATGAGAATTACAAGCAAATAAATGTGAACTTGTATTGTGAGTTTCTCGGCCAGCAGAGTACCGATATAAAAGCAGCTTATATTGATATTGCTCCTGCCATTCAATTGATCTTTAACAGCAGCACACGGTTCAATGTAGGTGCCCGCTATCAACTGGCCGGCAATGCACATCGCATGGCTGAGCGGTCGGTCTTCATCAGCCTCGAACATTATTTTCTAAATGCATTGAAATGAAACTGATCAAACCGATTTTACTTTTTATCGTATCTCTCTTTCGAAAGAAAGATTGTTGCCGGTAACCGAAGCCTGTTCATTTGAACAGGCTTTTTTGCTTACAGACGATAGCATTTCCTTCAATTAAAATTTGACTTTTAGAAACTAATTTCTATATTTGACTAAATATAAATTTAGGCAAGTCTAAAAAATAGTTATGAGGGCTGTAATTTTTGTATGGTTGCTGTTACTGGGCAAAGCAGTTGCCGCCCAGTCTGTAACGGTACGTGGGGAAGTGATTGATCTTCGTTCAGAAGAACGGATAAAACATGCTACGGTAATAAATCTTCACAATAAACAGTCTGTTTTGACCGATCACCAGGGGGAATTTTCATTAGCAGCTACTGAAAACGACAGTATCACAATTTCGGCAGTTGGTTACCTCACAGATACAGTTGTTGTATCTTCTTCCAACCGGTTTCTTTCTGTTCAATTGAAACCACTTACAAAATCATTGGAAGAAGTAGTGATCAGCGGAACCATGCGGGAGATACGAAAATCAACCAGCCCTATTGCAGTTGAATCGTACTCCGCAAAGTTTTTCAAAAAGAATGTAAGTGCTTCGGTATTTGAATCGTTGTCGATTGTAAACGGTGTACAGCCGCAGCTGAATTGCAATGTATGTAACACCGGTGATATTCATATCAACGGTATGGAAGGACCGTACACTATGGTGCTGATTGACGGGATGCCGGTGGTAAGTAACCTGGCAACGGTGTATGGTTTTTCCGGTATTCCTGCCAGCCTCATCAAACGTGTTGAAATTGTAAAAGGACCTTCTTCTACCTTATATGGAAGCGAAGCGGTTGCGGGTTTGATCAATATTATTACCAAAGATCCTTCTTCTGCTGCGTTGTTTCATGCAGATGTATATGGAACCTCCTACGATGAGATCAATGCAGACGTGAGTGCAAAATTCAAATTCGGTAAAACAAATTCTTTGCTGGGGTTAAACCTGTTCAATTTTGGCAAACGCTATGATGTGAACGGCGATAATTTCACAGACGTTACATTGCAGAAACGTGTTTCACTGTTTAATAAATGGGATTTTCACCGGAAGAACCAACTTCCGTTTCAGCTGGGTATTCGTTTGCTGGCAGAAGACCGCTGGGGTGGTGAAATGCAATGGAATGAAAGCTGGCGTGGAAGTGATAGTGTATATGGAGAAAGTATTTATACAAAACGGATGGAAGCCATTGGTAATTATGGGATCAATGCAGGAGCTGAAAAACTGATGCTGGAGTATTCGTATAACTTTCATCAGCAGGATTCCTACTATGGCACTGTTCCCTATTTTGCCAAACAGCATAGTGCATTTGTGCAACTGCGATGGAATAAAGAAATCGGGCGGCATACACTTGTTGCAGGATTGCCTTACCGTTATATCTGGTATGATGATAATACCCCCGTTACAACAAAACCCGACGGTGTTTCCAATATGCCTGCTGTAAATAAATTGCAGGGGTTGTTTGTTCAGGATGAAATGAAGATCAGTAATCGATTTACAATACTGGGTGGTGTGCGTTATGAATTAACGAACCAGCATGGTGGCATTGTATCACCACGCCTGGCAGTAAAGTGGGAGAGTGCCGATAACCAGATCATTCGGCTGAGTGCCGGTAATGGTTTTCGGGTGGTGAATTTATTTACAGAAGATCATGCAGCATTAAGCGGGGCTCGGGAAGTGGTCATTGCTGAATCTTTGAATCCTGAACGGAGCTGGAATGGAAACCTGAATTACACAGCTACATTTACACCGAAGTTTGGCTTCTTTACATTCGATGCAACGTTGTTCTATACGTACTTCACTAATAAGATTATTCCTGACTACGATACTGATCCGCAAAAGATCATCTATGAAAATATTGATGGTTACGCTGTATCGAAAGGTATAACGGTGAATACTGATTTCTCGTTTAAAAACAGGTTGAAAGTAATTGCAGGTATTACATTGATGGATGTGTTTACCAAAGAAGAAAATCAATTTGGTATCAGGGAAAAGCAGCAACAATTATTTGCACCATTATTTTCCGGTAACTATGCCATCAGTTATACCATTCCGCAATGGAAGTTGTCAATTGATCTTACAGGTAAGGTTTTCGGTCCACAACGATTGCCGGTCGTGCCCAACGATTTTCGTCCGGAATATTCGCCTTGGTTTACCTTGGCAAATCTGCAGTTGACACAACGTGTTGGTAAGAAAGTTGAACTGTATGCAGGAGTAAAAAATCTGTTGAATTTTATGCCAAAGCATCCAATACTACGTCCTGAAGATCCGTTTGATAAAAATGTAAACGACTCGGTGAATAATCCCAACGGTTATACATTCGATCCATCTTATAACTATGCACCATTAATGGGCAGAAGGTTGATGGTTGGTGTACGATTGAATATTGCAGGAAAATAACGAAACAATTACCGTTGTTTGTTCAACTGAAAATGACTCTCAACTGGATGCGAGGATTCTTTTCGAATTACATCCGCTCCGGTACATTAA
>CAYMSG010000266.1:0-410 GCA_964392955.1 uncultured Chitinophagaceae bacterium
ACACTTCCTACCATTAGCCGTAGTATCAATGATTTTACACGTTTAACTCCTCAGGCCGGACCGGGTAATACCTTCAATGGTCGTGATGGACGTTTCAACAATATTCAAATTGACGGTGCCAACTTTAATAACAACTTTGGTTTGAGCAGCAGCAACCTTCCCGGTGGTGATGCACAACCTATTTCATTGGACGCCATCGAAGAAATTTCTGTAAACATTTCTCCATTTGATGTAAAGCAAGGAAACTTTACAGGTGCAGGTGTAAACGCTGTTACACGTAGTGGTACAAACACCTTTACAGGTTCTGTGTATGGTTTTTACCGTAACCAGGACTTTAATGGTAAATATGCCGCTTCTACAAAACTTCCTGAAGCTACCCAAAGCGAAACAAAATCGTACGGTATGCGTTT
>CAYMSG010000266.1:420-5874 GCA_964392955.1 uncultured Chitinophagaceae bacterium
TTCTTCTTTGTTAACGGAGAAAGAGAAGTTAGAACATATCCTGGGTTGAACTGGCTGGCAACACGCCCCGGTGTATCAGGACCAAACGTTTCCAGAACTACAGCAACAGATCTTGACGCTGTAAGAAGTTTCCTGAAATCTACTTACGATTACGAAACCGGTCCTTATGAAAATCTTGGTGAGTTTTCTTCAAGAAACTACAAAGTTCTCGGACGTATTGATTGGAACGTGAACGATAATAACCGCCTTTCGTTACGCTACAATTTGGTTAAGAGCGTAAATGATAATGAAACAAACGGTTCATCTGCACCAAACCCAAGAGCAGGTTCAAACCGCTGGAGCAGAAATGCGATGGCATATGAAAATGCGAACTACGGATTTGAAGATGTAGTGTCTTCATGGACATTGGATTTCAAGAGTAAAATTGGAAAGAGTGCAAATAACCAGTTCCTGGCAACATATACCAATATTGAAACGAACCGTGTAAGTGGATCTACACCATTTCCATTTGTAGATATTCAGGATGGTGCTGGCGATCAGTATATCAGTTTTGGTTACGAATTATTCAGTTGGAAAAATGCAGTTAAAAACAGAGTAATTACAGTTACGGACAACTTCAACTACAGCATCGGCAAACATGCATTTACAGCGGGCGCTTCTTTTGAATACCTCTACTTCGGTAACAGCTTCCTCCGTTATGGAACAAGTTACTACCGCTTCAACTCTGTTAGTGATTTCTTGAACGGCGCTGCTCCAAATGCCTATGCTTTGACTTATGGCTACAACGGTACAGATCCTATTGCTGACCTGGAATTTGGACAGCTTGCAGGATATATTCAGGATGAAATTAAGTTATCAGATAGATTTAAATTAACAGCAGGTATCCGTTTCGATCAGGCGATTTATCTGAAGGATCCAATCGACAACCCTACCATCAGACAAAAAACGTTCAGAGATTTAGCTGGCAACCCCATTACATTTGATGTAGGAAGCTGGCCAAAAAGCAAAATGCTTTGGTCTCCTCGTGTTGGTTTCAACTGGGATATCTTAGGAAATCGTGATCTGGTGATCCGTGGTGGTTCTGGTGTGTTTACAGGTCGTTTACCATTTGTTTGGTACACCAACCAGCCTACAAACAGTTATGCACTTCAGGCAACTGTTGAAAGAACTGGTGCAGCTGCAGCTCAATATTTGTTCAATCCTGATCCAAACGCTTACAGAAATACATTCCCTCAATCAACTGCTACATTGCCAAGTGGCGCTTCGTTAGCAATTGTTGATAAGAATTTTGTATTCCCCCAGATCTGGAGAACATCCATTGCATTTGATAAAAAGCTTCCTTGGAATATGACATTGACAATGGAAGCGATATATTCAAAAGATCTCAATGCCATCCTGCAATACAATGCAAACATGGCATTGCCTAACGGGAATTTTACAGGCCCGGATTCACGTCCACGTTACACATCCAGCGCAGCAAGAAGTGTAGATGGTTCAGTACGTGAAGCAATGGTATTGTCAAATACAAAGAAAGGTGGAAGCTTCAGCTACAGTGCAATTTTGACAAAAGCGTTTACAAAAGGTTTCTATGGACAGCTTTCGTATAGCTTCAACTATGCACTGGATGTATCGGGTAACCCCGGCTCACAAGCTGCTTCTGCATGGAGCAACCTGGCAAGCTACAGAGGTAACAACAACTTGCTTGATCCTTCAGTATCACAATACTCAATTCCTCACAGAATTACAGCTGTTGTATCGAAGCGCTTTGAATACTTAAATAAATCATTGGCTACAACTATTTCATTATTCTACGAGGGTTCTGCTACAGGTCGCTACTCTCATACCTACAGCAACGATATGAATAATGATGGTGTAACAAACGATTTGTTATATATCCCATCTTCAAGACAACAAGCGGGTACTTTCTTCCCGAATACGCCTGCTGGTATTGCAGATGCAGATATTTTCTGGGCATATGTTGAGCAGGATCCTTACCTGAAAAAGCGTAAAGGTGGATATGCTGAACAATATGGTGGATTATTCCCTTGGGTACACACAGTTGATATGCGTTTCTTACAGGACTTCTCAGTAAGAACAGGTAATACAAAACACACATTACAATTGAGTGTTGACGTGTTGAACTTTACCAATATGTTGAACAGAAACTGGGGTAACAGAAACCGTCTGGTTTATGGTAACGGACGTATTTTACGTTGGGTATCGAACACAGGCGCAGGTGTACCGCAGTTTGCTGTAAACACAGTAAATGGTCAAAAACCAATCAAAACATTTGAAACAAGCCCTACTGTAGCAAGTACATGGGGTATGCAAGTTGGTTTACGTTACTTCTTCTAAGAATCAGTACAAAAGCATACAAAAAAAATCCCGCTCAATGAGCGGGATTTTTTGTTGTTTATTTCAGTTTGTAAATTCCGGTTGTAGCTTTAATACCAAGCACTTAATTTTCTTTGCCCCACCCCCATTCTAAAAAAACAGGAAACGCCTTGGCCCAGGTTGGCACATCGTGGCCGCCATCTTCCAATTCCAGATAACGGATCGCATCATCTGTATATCCTTTCTTTTTCAATTCTGCAATAAGGTCAAGTGCATCATCAATGGAATCAATGACACCATTGTTATTACGGTCAAGCTTCTCGTCTAACAATCCGGTTTGAAAAAAGAATTGCAAGTTTGGCGCTGCCACCCCTTCTTTTACCTGGTTGTGCATAATTCGATCGGCCTCATCGGTGTACCCATCTTCATAGGCTTTCTGCCGCCACCACAATGAACCTGAAAACACCCCTACCTTGTTAAACGCTTCGGGATTGTTCCATACCATATCAAGCGCCATCAACCCGCCCAATGAAAAACCAGCAAATGCTTTCTCTTTAAACCGGACGATGTTGTATTGGCGATGAAGAAAAGGAAGTAATTCTTCAAAGATAAAACTTGTATAATCGGCAGCCCTTGCGCCACGGCCCAGATAATCGGACTGACTGGCAATGCCATATTCCATTTTGCGTTCCGGGCCACAATGGATACCAACGCAAAGAAGAGGTTCAATTCGGTTTTGCTGATAAAGCTCACCAAGAATTGCAGTGAAAGGCATTTTTGGAAGATCCTGCCCGTCGTTGATGAGCAGCAGGTTGATTGTTTCCGGGTTGGAAACCGGGGCAGGCAAATAAATATCCAGCTTCACGTCACGATCCAGATGTACGGAATACAATTCTTCATTCTCTACTACAATACGCATCCTTTTCTCCATAAGCATAACATCAAAAATAGGAAAATGAAGTGAAAATAATTTTCATAAGTGCAGCATTCTTCGGGAATTGTGTACTATATTAAAGCAAAAATCAAACGGCATTTTTTCCACTCAATTATTCATTCAATCTAAAATATTTACAGTATGAAAAAGATCGGCATTTTACACGGTAAAGAACGCTCGTTTCCGCAGGCTTTTGTTGAACGAATTAACAGCAAAAATATTCCGGGCATAATGGCCGAACCTGTTCGGATTGATAAAGTGATGCAAGGTGTTAATAATGGGTATGCTGTGATTATAGATCGCATTTCGCAGGATGTGCCACATTACCGGGCTTATTTAAAAAATGAAGCCTTAACAGGAACAGCTGTAATCAATAACCCATTCTGGTGGAGTGCCGATGATAAGTTTTTTAATAACTGTCTTGCAACAAAAATTGATGTACCTGTTCCCAAAACAGTTATCCTGCCTTCAAAAGACAGACCCGATGATACCGGCGATGAATCGTTCAGCAACCTGGCTTATCCAATGGACTGGGAAGGCATGTTCAGCTATATTGGCTTTCCTGCATACATGAAACCGTATGCAGGTGGCGGCTGGAAAAATGTATACAAGCTGCGCAGCCCTGAAGAGTTTTTTGAAAAGCATGCTGAAACAGGGCAACTGGTCATGTTGCTGCAGGAAGAAATTATATTTGAAGAGTACTACCGTTGCTATTGTATTGGCCGCAAGCATGTGCGTATTATGAGTTATGAACCACGCAACCCTCATCATTTACGTTATGTTGCCGATTTTCAGCCATCAGCTGAAAAATTACAGATGATGACAGATATTGTACTTCGTATCAACAATTATCTTGGCTATGATTTCAATACGGTTGAACTTGCGTTGCGTGATGGCGTGCCGTATGCAATCGACTTTTGCAATCCGGCTCCCGATGCAGATTTAGCAAGTGTAGGACAGGAAAACTTTGATTGGGTAGTAGAAGCATCTGCTTCGTACGCAATTGAACGTGCACTTGAACAGAAAGATGGTGCCGATAACTTAACCTGGGGCGAGTATGTAAAACGGAGCGCCAACAAACAATCACTGTATTAAAAAAATGGTCTAAAAGAAGTGTTGATGTTTACGCAGTACGATACAGAAAAAAATGAATTTGTATTAGTGGAGGAACCAAACCCTTCCTTGGAATACAGTTATGCTGATTACCTGAAGTGGAAGTTCGAAGAACGTGTTGAGCTGATTAAAGGAAAGATCATGAAATTGACAGCACCGAATCGAAAACACCAGGATGTGTCGAGGGAGTTGATGCATATCATTACATCGTTTTTGAAACATAAAAACTGCAAAGCATACAATGCCCCTTTCGATGTACGACTACCTCTCACAAACAAATCAACCAACGAAGAAATCATCACCGTAGTGCAACCAGATATTTGTATCATTTGCGATACATCAAAACTTGACGATAAAGGTTGCATCGGCGCACCGGATCTTGTGATTGAAATTCTTTCGCCCGGCAATTCAAAAAAAGAAATCAGACTGAAGTATGAAGTATATGAAGAAGCGGGTGTAAAAGAATACTGGATCATCAACCCGGTAGAAGAAAACGTAGCAGTGTTGGTGTTATCTGACGATGGCAAATTCGACGGCGCAAAACTGTATGCAACAGGAGATATTATTCAATCAAATGCAATTACCGGACTGGCTGTAAACCTCAGCGATATTTTTCAAAACAACGAATAGAATTATGGGCAACATCAATTATAAACAATTCACATTAGGAGTTGAAGAAGAATACATGGTATTTGATCCCGCAACAAGGGAATTAAAAAGTCATGAACAGAAGATTGTCAGTGAAGGACAAAAGGTGATCAAAGACAAAGTGAAAGCAGAAATGCACCAGGCAGTGGTGGAAGTAGGTACAGACATCTGTCATGATATTGATGAAGCTTTTAAAGATGTTGCTTTGTTACGAAAAACTATCAGCGGCATCGCAGGTAATCTTGGCTTATCTGTTGGCGCAAGTGGAACACATCCCTTCAGTCATTGGCAGGACCAGTTGATCACCGACCATGTCCGTTACAACCAAATTGTAAATGAATTACAGGAAGCTGCAAGGAGCAATCTCATCTTTGGTTTGCATGTGCATGTAGGAATGGAAAACAGGAAGATGGCCATTCATTTAG
>CAYMSG010000267.1:0-5868 GCA_964392955.1 uncultured Chitinophagaceae bacterium
TAATTCTGTTGATGCAAATAACGTGCAGCATGGTGTAGCCGGGTTTCGGGTGGAAGGTTTACTCAACGATGGCGGGCAGGATGTTCCTGTAAACATTGTATTACGTGAAACCGGAAAAAAAGAAATAAGCTGCAATGGCGCTGCGTACGAAAAATTTTCACAGCATATCGGCAAATACCCCTGCGTGGTAATTGCACCCGATGATGTTGAACTGATCATTGGAGGAAGTGAAGAACGTCGCAAATTTTTAGACACCCTGCTGTCGCAGATGGATGCGGCCTACCTGCAACAACTCATCAGCTATACAAAAGTGATGCAGCAGCGGAACAGTTTTTTGAAATCATGCGCACAAACACAAACGAGAAACAATGCCTTGCTTGATGTACTGGATGAACAATTACTTACGGCAGGCAACGCCATCCACACACAACGTAAAAACTTTTTACCGGAGTTTAATGAACAGGTCATTCGGTTTTACCAGACCATTGCCGGGAAAGCGGAACCAGTTTCAGTGAAATACGAAAGCCAGTTATTGCAACAATCGTTTGAGCAGCTGCTTTTACAAAACAGGGAGAAAGATTATATGCTGCAACGAACGTCCACCGGTATTCATAAAGATGATCTTTTGTTTGAATTGAACGGAGAACCGTTTAAGCAAACAGCTTCACAAGGACAACGAAAGAGTCTGCTCTTCAGCTTAAAACTGGCCGAAGCAGAAGAGCTGAAACAACACAAAGGCTTTGCCCCTCTTTTATTACTGGATGATGTGTTTGAAAAACTGGACGACAGCCGTATGCATAACTTACTCGACTATGTGTGTACGCAATTTGGCGGACAGGTGTTCCTCACCGATCCACATCCCAACCGCATTACAACAGTATTTGAAGCGCTGGGCAAGAAGGTGCAATTGATCGAACTTGTTTAATTAAAAACGCAATAAACAATTGGCAACAGACAAATGAGAGTATTCTAATTTATAGCATGACTTGCCTATTGTCTTTTGCCAATTGCCCATTCGCCTCTCCCCAATTTCAATTACCTTCGCACTATGGGTGAAATGAGTTTACAGGAAGCAATGCAGCAGTTTTTAAACCAGAGCAAACTGAAACAACGGGTACGTGCGCTGGAGATCAAAGATGTATGGGCCCAACTCATGGGTACCACCATTGCCAAGTACACCGATGATATTAAACTCATTAATCAACAACTCATTATTTCTACCAGTGTGGCTCCGCTGAAGCAGGAACTTCTTTTTCAGAAAGAAAAGATCCGCAACCGCATCAACGAATTGTTTGAAGAACATGCGGTGAAAGAAGTGATTATTAAATAACGCAACATAGGTCGGCCCACGCCTCAGCGTGGTCTGACCGGGCCGGCTATTGCAACTTCTGTTTTCAATATCTATCTTTAAGAAAAGCACCTGTATGCGATTCATTGAAAACGAAATTTATCATATCTAGAATCGGGGAAATAACAAACAACCCATTTTCTTCAATCATTCAAACTATAACTGCTTTTTTGTCCCGCATCAGAAATGATTGGCAGCCCCATTGTGAAATACTGGCGTATTGCCTGATGCCAAATCATTTTCATTTGATGATACAAGCCACGGAAAAATCATGCATAGAAATTCCTTCCTACCGTGGAAAACCAATGCAATTACTTGCCAGAAAGATCGGACTTACTTTAAGCAGTTACGCACAACACATAAACCGGCAAAACAAAACAACCGGCTCGCTTTTTCAACAGAAAACAAAAGCAAAATGTATCTCAACACCTGAAACCGGTCAGACCACGCTCAGGCGTGGGCCGACCCAATCAACTCCATCATACATCATCAACTGTATGCATTACATTCATCAAAACCCATGGAAAGCTAAGCTCGTTACAAAAATGGAGGACTGGCTATACAGTTCATTTTTATCATACACAGGTATAAAAGAAGATTTACTCTGCAACAGAGACCTGCTTATGAATGTAACCGGTTACGATTTGAATCGTTTCCTGAAAGACAGCTACCAGGTAATTGAAGATGCCGACATTCATTTCGAGTGGTAAATGCCAAACCTGAAAACTCTCATCTTTTCTGCTGACTTGCATCATTCTTTAATTGTCTGTTCTGACGAAACTTTGAAACTGTCAACAACGTTCAGAAACAATTAAAACAGATTCCCATGAGCTATACTTCAGTTCCGCATCTCAGCACTGAGCACCAGGAATGGTTAAAGGCACTAGATTTTTACGACAATGAGCTTGACATCCTGGAAAAACGACTGGCTGAGGTTGCTTCAAAAAATACGGGCATAGAGGCCATGAAAGCAGTAGAGCATTTTCAAAACCAGTTTATCATTCAGCGAAACACGATTGATGAACTGCAGCACAACATCAACGAGCATGTTCACAAAGCCATGCTGGATGCAAAAGACCATGGCGGCAGAATAGAAACCCAACAAATACTTGAACACGGAAAAGTTAAAGACGACTTTGATGTGTTTGAAAAAGTAATCAATGAATTAAGAGACGAGTTCAAACTCTTTCTCTCAAAATGGATGTAAGTCCACATAAAAATACTGGCTGTACAATCGGTCAGCTGTTAATCGTTAAAAGAGCTGCCTTTCCAGGCAGCTCTTGCATTTTTAGAAAAAGCTTACATCAGAATACGCCTTGATCCACATCTTTTATAAACTGAATGATGCCGTTCATAAACACCTGCTGATCGTCCCACATTGCTAAGTGACTGCCGTTGGGGCAATAGAGATAGCGGCCCTTCTGTACCAGCTTACTTTGCTCTTCCATGGCTGCGGGATCCATTGTATCATGTTTTGCACCGATCATGAGCGTTGGCACTTTTATTTCGTTTAATCGTGCTTTAATGTCCCATGTTGCAAGGCGACCGCTGATACCAAATTCACTTGGTCCTTGCATGAGGGTGTACACTTCAGCATTCGCATGCTTCATGGTGCGATTGAATCCATCCGGCCATTCTTCTAACCGGCACAAATGCTGTTTATAAAAATTCGGTAACAGCAATTCCATGTAACGTGGATTCGAAAAATCTTTATTGGCTTCAATGGCTCTGATCTCTGCCAGCACAGAAGAATCCATTTGTTTTGCCAATACTTCCTGCGCATATCTGCCATACTCCGGTGCACTCGCCATCATATTGGCGACCATCAAGCCTTTCAAATGCTGTTGATACTTGAGTGCGTATTCCATTGCCAGAATACCACCCCATGAATTACCAAGTATATAAAAGTTACTGCTGTCGGCGCCAATGGCTTGACGAACCTGCTCCACTTCTTCCACAAATCGTTCGGTGGTCCAAAGACTGCTATCCTTGGGTTGATCACTGTAATAAGAACCCAATTGATCGTATTCATAAAACTCAAACCCTTCTTTCGGAAAAAAACTTTCAAAACATTCCATGTACTCATGCGTCATCGCCGGACCACCATGCAGCAGCAGTACTTTGATACGGGGATTATTGCCGAACCGTTTTGTCCAAACTTTGAATTCTCCAACCGGAGTTTTGATGGGGATCATACGCACACCGGCAGTTTGCACGCCACTGTCGCCGTAGTTAAAATAATCTGCAACCGTTGGAACAGTGGATTTTTCCTGGCAGGAAAAAAGCAGTAATGTAAATGAAAATAAAAAAAGCAATCGCATATTGGTTTGATTTAATTGATTAATTGACACTGTCAGGCGAGGGCGTCAGACGGAGTGCATGTACATCGTACATCTAACATCATACATATCATCATCCTACTTTCACTCTCGGATCAACAACTGCATACAATACATCGGCCAGCATATTGATCAACACAAAAATAAAGGCGCTCAACAATACACTGCCCATTACAACCGGATAATCGAGTTTCTCCAATGCTTCCACCGTTACTTTTCCAATTCCCTTCCATCCAAAAATATATTCTACAAAAAAAGCACCGGCCAGTAATTCCGCAAACCAACCTGTTACCGCTGTTATTACCGGATTCAATGCATTGCGTAATGCATGTTTCCAGATCACAGTTCGTTTACTCAATCCTTTTGCATAAGCCGTACGTACAAAATCCTGGTTGAGCACATCCAGCATTGCACTTCGGGTAAGTTGTGTGATGATTGCCAAGGGACGAATGCCCAGGGTGGCTGCAGGTAAGATAAGATTTTGCAGTGTGTAATAATGTTCACCGGTTTGTACATCAATATCAAACCAACTGCCAGTCATGTTAAGTCCGGTGTACTTACTCAGTAAAAAACCAAACCCATAGGCGATCACAATTCCCATAAAAAAAGAAGGTGCTGATATTCCAATAATACTTGTGAACACAGCAGACGTATCCATCCAGGAGTCTTTTTTAACAGCTGCAACCACACCAAGAAAAATACCGAGTATGGTTGCCAGCAACATCGCTGCAGCAGCCAGCATGATCGTGCCGGGCAACGCTTCCATCAATAACTCACCTACTTGTTTTTTTGTTTGATAGCTGCGACGCAGATACGGCAGTTTAACTGCTAAATTGTTATCGCCGCCAATAAACAAACCTTGTAATTGTTTCTTTTCAATTTCTTCCTTGCTGTGCACAGCAATGGGCGACACATCATTTACATACAGCAGAAACTGTTTCCATTTCGGTTGATCGAGGTATAGTTCTTTTTTGATATTGGCGATGGTTGCACTGTCGCCGGTTTGTCCCATCACCAAACGGGCAGGATCACCAAAACCCTGGAACATCCAGAACACAACGGTGACCACGCCCATTAAAACGAGCCCACCATAAAATAATTTGCGGAGAAGATAAGTACCCAACTGATCGCTTGTATTGATTAGTTTGCTTTATTAAAATTCGCTGCACTCCATTTCTCCACCACAACAGGCCCATTCATTTTATACAGTGTTGGAATAGCCCGTGCTGCTGTTTTGATGGCTGTTACATCGCAGGTAACAATATCCAACTGACCCAATATCACATCAGATGCAAAGAAATCTTTCGCTGCATCCGGCACACTGGTAACGAGTAGTAATTTTTTTGTTTTCGCCAGCTCCGAAACCTGCTTCATCCATTGATCCGTTGTTTGCAGATCATTAAAATTCTGTACAAACAATAAATAATATTCGCCTTTTTGTTCCAGTATTTCGGAGGAGATATCAGCACCATCCATCGTCTTTAAATCAAAGTCTTTGATCTTCGGCTCATTGTTTTTTCCCTTCGCTACCAATGTTTGTTTACGGGCAACAAATTCCCATGTACTGTCCGGCAGATTGTTCATGGCAAACTCCTGCTCCTTCCCGTCTTTTTTATAGGTAAACTTGTACTCGTATTTATCAGGAACAGCATCAGCCGGAACTTTTCGCAATTCAACAATGTTATTTCCTTTTTTAAATGGAAGGCAATCCACGACCGGCAAATATTTCAATGTGTACCATTGAAAAACAAATGCCAGTATCGCCGCATCCAACACAAAAATGGCATTTATGATCTCTTTCTTAAACATCGGCTGAATGCTGTTGCGATGTTTGAAAATAAACCCGATCAACAGCAACAATAACAGATCTTTCAAAAACGATTGTTGTGGCGTTAATGGTAAACAATCGCCAAAGCAACCGCAGGAAGCAAACTTAGCTGTGCCATCGGGGTTTGTTGCCAGCCATGCATAACCGGTTAAGAATGTAAAGAACACGATCAGCAGCAACAGCAACCAACTGAAGAGTTTCATCCGCCATCCCACAATCACAGCAACACCTGCTATAATTTCAAATGCATTCATGAGTACCGACATAGACAAAGTGTAATCATGAAAGCCCGACAATTGCCATGCTTCAAAAAACTCCTGCATTTTATAACTAAGTCCAATAGGATCATTCAC
>CAYMSG010000268.1:0-4090 GCA_964392955.1 uncultured Chitinophagaceae bacterium
GGCGTGCAGGAAGTACGTGCCTGGACCTTCCACAAGGGTTGGAAAGCGCCGCAATGTGCAGGTGTTATCCATACCGATTTCGAAAAGGGTTTTATTAAAGCCGAAGTAATTGGCTATGATGATTACATCACCTACAAAACAGAAGCTGCCTGCAGAGAGGCCGGTAAGTTACGGATCGAAGGCAAAGAATATTTGGTGAAAGATGGTGATGTGATGCATTTCAGGTTTAATGTATAGCCCCCATCCCCTGAAGGGGTGTTTGTAAGTTTAAAATAAGTTGTTAACCACCCGATCGGGTGGTTTTTTCTTTTATATAAGTTAGAATATTTAAACAGAGGGTATAACAACTCCCCTTCAGGGGATGGGGGAAGTATGGGCACAAAAAAATCCCCCGGAAAACCGAGGGATAATGTATTTACTGAGTGGCTCTTAGAGAAACTCTTGAGCTTATGCTTTCTTAGCGTATTTTTTCTTGAATTTGTCGATACGACCTGCAGTATCAACCAAGATGTTCTGACCGGTAAAGAACGGATGACTCATGCTGGAAATCTCCAGTTTTATGAGAGGGTATTCATTCCCATCTTCCCATTTTACTGTTTCTTTTGAAGGAGCAGTAGAGCGGGTTAAAAATGAATAACCATTACTCATGTCTTTAAACACTACAAAACGATAATTTGCCGGATGAAGCTCTTTTTTCATAATATCTGGGAGTTTTCAGCACGGATCAGCCGTGCATATTTTTTTAAACGAAAGCGCAAAAGTAAAGATTCCGCTGAATCAAGCCAAATGAAATTTTAAATTCTACCAATTCTTTTATCTCCCGGATTCAAAACTAAAAAACCACTACTCTTATTCTCTAAATGAACACATTAAAAAAAACAATTTGATAATAAAAACCGGCAGTTTCTGGCTGAATTGTTGAGAACCAAATAGAAAATGAGACATTGAATTTTGTTTTTTTTCGGTCAATGGCTAATTAAAGTAGAAAAACAACCGATTTTGTTGTTTCTTTGCCATTCCTCTGAAAAATCAACAAGTTCAATATCCGGATCTGGTAAACTTAAAACGAACATTATGTTGATTCACCTTGCAGTAATAGGAACGATCATTCTTGTATTTGTATCTGTACAATGGCTTTCCCGTGCCAAACAATCAAAACAGCTTCTCAAAGACTCATTTGTTGACAAACAGGAAGCAGCTGCCTGAGCTGTTTAGCGTATTCTCAACCATATACACATAAAAAAGCACCGGATTTTTTCGTTATAATCGCTTTCGCTTTTATACTTACGAACCCAGTGCTTCCGGAATCAGCTTCCATCTTTTAAGGGACTTCAACTGTTCCACCGCTTACTTTCTTATTTCTAAAATTGCTTACGGTTTATGAAATAAAAGTACCATCACTTATTCCTGTTTCCAAATTTCAGGCGGGTTTGATTTGCACCTGTTCCGCACTTTTTCATCCACAAAAAAACCGCCGAAACGGGCGGTTATAAACAGTTTATGAACGCATATTCTCGAATTGTAAAGGTATTCCGAGCCCCCACCCTTTAGACGCCTGGATCACCTCCTGCAAATCATCAATTTTTTTCCCGGTTACCCGTACAATATCATCATTGATAGAGGCCTGTACCTTCAACCCTGAATCTTTGATCAGCTTCACGATCTTTTTTGCATCTTCCTGTTTCAAACCATTACGAACCAACACCTCTTTCTTTACCAGCTTGCCGCTCGGGAACGACTCTTTGCTTTGATCGAACGCCTCCGGCGCAATACCCTGCTTGTGTGCACGGCTGATGAGTACATCGATCAACTGCCCCATTTTCATTTCATCTTCCACTTCAATATTGATCTTAAACTCTTTTTTGTTGAGATCAATTTTCACATGGCTTGCTTTAAAATCAAAACGGTTGGTAATTTCTTTTGTAGTAACATTTACCGCATTGTCCAATGCCTGGGCATCAACTTTACTGACTATATCAAACGATGGCATAACAAAAAATTTGGAATGAGAAGTACAAAATACGAAGTGTTTCAATACAAAAATAACGGTTGACAAATTAAAACGAACCATAAAAAGGAAACCCCGGTAGAAACCGGGGTCGTCAATCAACATGAGAAAATATATAGAGAAAAATAAACCAATTAATCACCTGATTTTACACGGTTTTGTTCATCGGCAGCCGCATTTGATTTACGACGTGTGTTACCGTTAACTTTTCCTTTTGCGAGCCGATAAGTGAAAGTAATTGTAGCTACTCTTGAATCGCCATATTGTTGGAATTGGGTGTCAATATTGCCAAACTTTGCATCACCTTTAATCCGTTGGCTCCACAACACATCACGTACGTTCAAACGGATGGTTCCTTTTGTTTTCATAACAGGAATACTTGCACCCAAATTCATCATACCAAAACCGCTGATCTTTAAAACTCCATCAACACCGGGTGTTCTGTAAAAACCACCTACCTCAACAGAAGAACCTTTTTTGAATTTGTACGAAACAGATCCGTTAAACATGGCTGTATTCGCCTTAATTGAGATATCAGTACCATTCACAACTCCCTGGAATTTATTTTGAAACACATTGGCATAAATATTTCCACTGAAGTTTTTGATTTGCTTGAATGCACTGATCGAAATACCGTACTGACTTTGATTGGCAATATTTGCCTGCTTTACAAATGTTTCATTATTCTGCTCATTCTGTTCAAACACCTGCTGAATAATATTATTTGTCTTGGTATAATTCAATGTGGTTGTAAGAAATCCTTTGAATGTATGTGCTACTTCAATATTGTGACTAAACTGCGGACGCAAATAAGGATTACCCTGTTCAAATGTGTACCGATCGAGGAACTCTACAAACGGATTCAGATTTTCGTAATCCGGACGGCGGATACGACGACCATAGTTCATTGAAAGACTATGTGCTTCACTCGCTTTGTATTGCAAATAAGCAGTCGGAAACAATTGTGTATAATTCAACGTAAAGGTTTCACCTGTAGTTTTTTGATTTCCACGTGCCAACGTATTTTCCAATCGTAATCCGAACTGACCGCTTATTTTTTTACTGATTGGCCGGCTATAACTTACATACGCTGCGTTAATGTTTTCACGATAAACAAAGTGATTACTTCTCCCAAAATCACGCACAAGTGAATTATTGATCAAACTATCGTAAACCGCATTGTTATCTGTTTCTACAAAACTTGTTTTCAACCCAGCTTCAAATCTTGCGCCCTTCTTCAGCGGATGTACATAATCTGCCTTTGCACTGTAAATGCTGATCAACTGAGGCAATAAACCCAATAACGTATCAGGAACAAATGTAGGAGCACCGTTTGTATCGAAATAACTGTTTACAAGGTTTTGGGTATTCGATGCATCATAATGCAGATAGTCAACATCAGCCGTTAACTCCTTACCTGTTGTATCAAACACATGACGGAAGTTAACATTGCTTCCAAAATGTTTCCACAAACTTTCACTTCTCGATGATGCTAATGTATTGCCCAACATCACACCTTGCGGGTTGGCAATGTCAATATCGCTGTTATTGGTGAAGATACCTTTGTTATAAAAACCGTTGAGGGTAGCACCAATCGTTGTTTTCTTGGTAAGAAAAATATCGGCGCCGATTTTAGCATTGTTACCAATGTTCATTGAACGCATCTTTGACACCTGGTCAAAGAGTGACTTCACTTCCTTGCTGTTTGCTTCAACAAATTTTCGTTGAATCGATAGATTCTGGAAATGATTCCGTTCGTTACGGCTGAGGGTACCAAACAAATTCACTTTATTCTTCCGGTAATTAAAATTGATATTCTGATTGTTTTTTGGATAAACACCCTGTGCTACACCAACCGTGGCCATCACGTTATATCCCATCTGCTTGGTCTTTTTTGTACGGATGTTGATGATACCACTGTTACCAGCTGCATCATATTTTGCAGGCGGATTGGTCATGATCTCGATCTGATCCAATTGTGTTCCCTGCATATTGCGCAGGTAATTGGCAAGATCGGCACCTGATAAGTACGCAGGTTTTCCGTCAATAAATACCTGTACACCTGCTTTTCCTTTGAGGCTG
>CAYMSG010000268.1:4100-5860 GCA_964392955.1 uncultured Chitinophagaceae bacterium
TTCAAGGATCTCCAGCGCATTGGCACCGGCGTTTGTTGGACTGGCTTCCACATTTACCACCATTTTGTCGGGCTTTTGTTCAAACATGGGTTTCTTTGCAGTAACCACTACTTCTCTTAACCCCTTTGCCTGTGGTAATAAACTGAAAGAAGGGATGGCCACCTCGGCTCCTTCTTTTACTTCAATTGGCTGGCTTAATGACGTTTGAAAACCTACGGCCGTAATGCCTACCAGGTAAGCTCCTTCTTTAATACCTTCAAAAACATAGAGACCTGTTTTGTCGGTTATGGCAGCTTTCACTAAAGAGCTGTCTTTACTTTTTAATAAGGAAACCGTAATGCCCGAAACGGGTTTTTGATTTTCGTCCTTTACTTCACCTTTTACACGAGTAATGGTTTGAGCGAAGCCGGAAAAGGTGAAGGTTAGCAAGGCCGCAGCTAGAATGGCTGAAATCTTTTTCATGATGATGATAAGTTTGATGATAAGGTTTAACAGTTCACAGTACCTGTTCTTTTCTATTACATGTCAAAAGTAGGTTCTATGTTTTGCATAGTACATTGTTTTGTGTTGGAAGGCAAATACTATTGACAACCGGCAAAACAGTGACATACATGTGACGGACAACCGTCAAACATGTTACAGAAAATCATCTATTTCGGGACGAACGGAAAAATGAGGAGATAGCTGGAAAAAAACAGGCTTTCCGTTGGAAAGCCTGTACAAAAATTTGTTTTTGAAAACTATTTGGCAGTTTGGGACTTCTTTTTGGCAACAAAATAAAGAGCAATACCCAAAATAATCAACGCTAAAGAAATCAATTCAGCCTGCGTTGGCTGAAAAGGCAGACTTTCATACTTGGTATTTACCCTGATCTTTTCAATGAAAAAACGCTCAAGTCCGTTCAACACAAGGTAAAGGCAAAACAGGCCACCAGCTACTTTGATCTTTGGACGGGCCAGCAATAAAATACCAAAAAGCAGTAAGCAAGCTACTATTTCATAAAACGGAGTTGGAAAAACAGGTAACGGTAAATAATTACAATGCTCCGGCCCATCGCAACCCGGCAACCGCACGCCCATGCTGTTTACGTTTTGCGGATAGGTATAGGCCACCATCCAGGTGGGTAAAAACGAGGGCGCTTTGAATGTAGCAAAAGGAACATCCTCAGGTTTTGTATCCGGTCCAAACTCCTGCCTTATGTAAGTAGTATTGTTTTTTAATGCCTGTTGAAACTCACCTGCATTTGCCAGCCGGATATTCGCTGCAGAATCTGTAACGTACGCTGCGTTGGGTACGCCCCAATCGCCATCGCCAGCCACCTGGCAGCCAATACGGCCGAGTGCATAGGCCAGCATTAAGGTTGGCCCCATTGCATCAGCTAAATGACGGATGGAAATGCCTTTGCGTTTTGCATAAATGATGATCGCAATGGCAGCACAGATCAAACCACCATAAAACGTCAGTCCGCTGAACGAAACAAGAGAGCCGATGGGATCGGCAACAAACTCATTCCAGTTTTCCAGGTTATGAAACACCTTTGCGCCGGCAAAACCAAAAATGGCCGCCATAACAGTAATATCACCTACACGCTCATGGGGCCACACACGTACCATCCGTACTTCCGGCTTGGCCGCTTTTTCTTTGTTTTTTTCGTACCATTTTAAACCGGCAAACAAAAGGGCCAGTACAATACCGGCTCCCCAACTTCCTTCAGAAGAAAAAATATATTGCTGCGGATCAATGCCATCACCGGCATTCAT
>CAYMSG010000269.1:0-5857 GCA_964392955.1 uncultured Chitinophagaceae bacterium
GCAATGGCTTGCTTTGTTTTTCCGCTGGCAAAAAAGATAGCTGCCCTGTAAAAGATAAAGATGGGTTTGCTTCCGGTTGATTCGTAAGCTGCAACGGCATATTCATCCGCATTATCGAGCATATCAGCTTTGAGCATACATTCCAGCATAGCACTCCAGCCCTTCACATTTTTGGGGCGGGCTTTGATCACATTTGCAAAATGTTCGATGGCTGTTTTGTACTCGCCGATTTCAACCAAGGCCATCCCCATTGCAAGGTTATAATCCGGTTGCAGGCGATGAATACGTAATGCCTGTTGCATTTGTTTGATGGCACTTTCATACTGGCCATCGTTGATATAGGTACAGGCAATTTTATAATACAGCTTACTGTCGTCGGGATTCATGTGCGAAGCCTTGCGGTAATGAAATCGTGCCTGTGCATATTGCCCCATACGGTCGTAACAATAACCGATCGCTTCATGAATTACTTCTTCCGGCCTACTCAGCTCCAGCACTTTCTCAAGCATCTCAATGGCATCCTTGTATTTGCGTAACCGGATATATGCATCACCGATGTTGCGGTAGGCATAATCAAACTTTTCATCAATGGCAATACAATACATGTAGGCATCAATTGATTTTTCATACAGCTTGAGTCCCTGGTAGGCAGCACCTAAATTGAACCACGCCAGTTCACTATATGGATGATCGTTGATGATATTGAGATGAAGCTTGATCGATTCTTCATTGCGGCCGGTAAAATCGGTCCAGAAGCAGATCTTGTAAAGCGCTTCTTCGTTGGTTGGTTCTTCTTCCAAAATCAGCTTAAGGCAATCGAACACTTTTTCAAACTCTTCGTAATCATCATACACATCAGCCAGCTCAAAAAGCAGGCTCACCCGTTCTTCACCGGAAAACAGTTGCAAGGCTTCCTCCAGCAACTCCACTGCTTTTGCCTGCTGATCCAGTGCCAGGTATGCATCGGTACGGAGAATGTACAGGTCAATATCGTTGCTGTCGAGTAATTCGGCCTGATCGAGCACATCCAGTGCAGCTTTGTACTGGCGGGTGGCCAACAACAGATCGGCTTTTTTGATATGTAAAGCGGATGAATAAGGATAGATCTCAATGCCAAGTTCGGCCGCCTGAAGAGCTTGGGGAATATCCTCTTTATCGTCAAAATGATCAATGAGTTTTTCAAAACTCTCTTCTTCAAGGAAAGAATGCGAACGGCCGTTCTTTAAATTTTCAAATAATCGCAGCAATTCTCTGATCTCTTCTTTATCGTTTCTGGACGGGTTTTGTTTCATGTGTTGCGGGTGGGTTACTGTAATTTACCCTCTATTTCATAAAATTTACTATGGCCATGTAACATTTAGTTATCAACATACGTTAATATATATGTAAAAATGTGATAAGCGGCTTCACTTATCCATCTATTAATCGTTAAATTTGTCAACAAATGACTGCCAAAGCTACATACCGCCAAAACTTTCTACGGAATAGTTTATTGCTTGTAAGCTGCATTGCTATCTTTTACTCCGCTTCATCAGCCAGTTTTACGACGGGTGGAGGCAAAAAAAAGAATGCAAAATCAGTCATTACTTCCCTTAGCTTAAAGAACAATCCGCTCAGTTTGCAGAACGGTTTCCGTTTCAAAAGTGGATTTAGTTTTTCCAGCACCAATAACAACAACCTCATTATGAGTGGCACAACCGTACGTTTCCAGAAAGGGAACAATTTGTATGTGTTACCCGTAAAACAAAAGGTTGTGTTCAGTAAATTCAAAACTCCACAGAAGGAAATTAAATAAATTAAAAACCCCGATTCATAATCGGGGTTTTCTTTTATCATTAATTTTTACGCATGTCTTTGATCTGTTGGTAGGTCATTTCTCTGTATCCTGTTTTCGGCGTATCGAACATCGCTGATGGAACCGGATCAAAACTCACCTTATCGGCAATAAACGTCACTTTCATCTTTCCCAGTTCAGATTCATATTCCAACGGGAAACCGGGCAGGTTCTTAAACTGAGCCCCATAGTCTTTATTTTGAAATACAAGCTCGGTGGTATAGAACACTTTGAATGTACTGCCATCTTTTAGTTTGGCGATTGCAAGTTTACAGTTATAACCTAATATCTTCTTTGTTTCAGGTAATAACTCAAACTGAATGCCAGCATATTTGCTGTTGCGGTCCTCATAATCATCTTTGGTCATTCTTATCAGGATCTTTTGCTCGCCATATTCATTCATTACAACAGCATTTCCAACCTTTGAATCATGCAGGGTTATGGTTTTTCCTAACACACTGGTTAACTCGGTACGTGTATTCACCGCTTTAAAAAAGATCTTTTGCGTAGCACCATCTAACAGATCGGCTGCCTTTGTTTCGTTATTCCCGGTATTTACAACAATATTGTAGGAAACCGTACCCTCTCCATAGGCCTGCTGTGCCTTAAGCTTTACCAAAGGAGCCAGAAGCAATACAAACAAACTGATCTTACAGAAATTCTTCATGATTTTTAGTTATTCAATACAGGCTAAAGATATAAAAATAGTAAGCCAAGTTGCATTCTCCTGCAAACAAAAAACCCCGGCTTTGCGGCCGGGGCTGTATAGCTTTTGTTAAGATTATTTTTTACCACCTGGTTTCTTCTGCATATCCTGCAATTTCTGATTGCTGTTCTGCATTTGTTCGAGTCGTTCCTGCCATTTTGATTTGGTGACAGGTTTCTTTTTATTTTCCTGCAATTTGGCATGGATCTTTTCTTCATTGATGATGAACTTCTGGATCACAAACTGGAGACCTAAGGTTACGATGTTTGATACCGTATAATACCATGTTAAAGCCGAAGGAAGACTGTTGAAAATGAACAGTAACATGATGGGGAAGAAATAGATCATGTACTTCATGATCGGGTTATCCTGTGTAGGCGTCATTTGCATGTTGTACACAGAAATCAATAAGCTGGTAAGTGTAGCTGTAATGGTAAACAAGCTTACATGATCGCCATAAAACGGAATACTGAAAGGCAGGGTGGCAATTGTATCATACGATGACAGATCTTTTGCCCATAAAAAGCTTTCGCCACGTAAACCAATATTGGCATTAAAGAAACTGTACAGGGCAAAGAAAATCGGGATCTGCAGCAATGCAGGAATACATCCACCTAACGGATTTACACCCGCCTGGCGGAACAGCTTCATTTGATCCATACTCATGGCCTGCTGATCGCTGCCGTGCTTCTTCTTGAGTTCTTCAATTTCAGGGCGAAGCACTTTCATCTTTGCACCACTCAGATAGCTGGAATAGGTAAGCGGCGAAATGATCAAACGGATAAAGAAGGTAAGCAAGAGAATTACAATACCCATGCTGCCGATGTACTTATCAAAGAAATCAAACACAGGCATTACCACATAGCGATTGATGTATTTTACAAATGCAAAAATGCCATACCCAAGCTGCACATGGCTTTCAAGTTTATTATCAAAGGCTTTTAAAATTTTGAAATCGTTGGGACCATAGTACAACTGCATGGGAACAGTTTCTGCTGATGCGCCCGCAAGATTGAACCGAAGAACCGATTTAACATCCATCACCTTTTGCAGCGAATCTTCTTTTTCATCAGGAACGGACCAGTTGGTTTCTGCATATGAAAAATTAGAAGCTGAAATAAGTGAGGTATTAAAGAACTGTTGCTTAACACCGATCCATTTTGTTTTATCGCCAAACTTTTTGCTGTCGCCAGTTCCGGCCGCTTCAAAGTCGTAATCACCATCTTCTACATAACCAATATTGCTCTGGCCTTTTTCATATTTAATATCACTTTCCTGTTGCTTGGCAGTAATATCCCAGTTGAGGTTCAGAATGCCCTGTGTAAGAAGTTTATCTGCACCTGTCATCTGAATCGACCAGTCAATGAGATAATTATTATTCCTGATCGTGTATGAATGCACCACAGTTTGGCCTTCTGCGTTGGCAATGCTGAATTTGATGGTTTGCGCATCGGCCGTTTTGGTTATTTCGCTGGCTGTAAAATTCAGTTGAGAAGTAAGTGCTGCTTTGTTATTGCCGGTATTGATCGAATAGATCAGTTGATGCGCTTCGCCACCCAGCACCACCTGCTTGCCATCGTAACGCTTGTAATTTTTCAGTTCAACAGATTTCGGGAAACCACCTTTGTTGGTGAAACTTACTTTCATCACTTCGTTTTCAACAACTGTCAACTGTTCTGCAAGTGCCGGTTGAAATTCACCTGCTGCCTGAGCAGTAATTACTGAATCCTGTACAGCGGCTTGTTGGTTTGCCACTGCTGTATCAACCAACTTACGTTTGGCTGCTTCCACTTGGGCGATCGAATCGGCAGCTCTTTGTTTTTCAGCTTCCAGTGCACCTTGCTGACGTTGGGTAAAAAAGATGTAACCAAACAGCAGCACCATCATTGCCACAAAGCCAATTATCGTATTCCGGTCAAAATTCATCTGAGTATTTATTTTTGGAGCGGCAAAGGTAGGTATTTGGGGGCAAGTATGAAGTACGAAAGAAAAGGTTCAAGGGGCAAGACAAAAGATTTAAAACCCAATGCCCAAGAACCAATATTCAAACGGTTTCAAATAATCTCACGCTTCCTGGGTTTTGTGCCTTGCGCCTTGAATTTTCTTTGCCCCGCTTTACCATTTCTTTTACAATAACTATTTTTACCACTCGTTTAATTCCTGCTTTAACCACGTAGCTGTTCCCGCTTTAACCAAGCTTAACAATTAAACCATTTTTATGAGTCAACCAACCACACCCATGTACGCAGGGGAAGCGTATGCCCCTACCCAAACCGATGAACTGCTATGGTGGCTGGCGACAGCCGAAAAAGAACTGATCAAAGATTGTGTGGTGGACCGCAACCGCTACCGTATCGTTGGGATGAGCGTGCTGGCCACCTGGATCTTTGCCACACTTGCCTGGACTTATTTTTTCTCAACTGTTATTGACAATGTGTTTCTGTATGTTGGCAGCGGTGTGTTCATGGGCTTTGTGATCCTCAGCATCGACCGGGCATTGATCAAAGGCATCAATCAATTTAACAAACGAAAATTTACACCACTCCTTTTTCGTGGACTACTGGCACTCACCATTGGCACATTTATGGCGCAGCCTGCTATTCTATTCATGTTTGATAAAGAGATCAACATGCAGGTATCGCTGGACAATGAAAAACGTAAACTCACCAAACGCACAGAACTGGACCTGCTGTACAAAAACAGGAAAGATGAATTGCAGAAAGAAAAAACAGGATTACAAAAAGGACTTGATGTTAAATATGCTGAGGTGAATGCGGCACGGGAAAAGTTTATTGCTGAAACGGATGGAAGTGGTGGCAGCGGCAAAGTGGGCATCCAGGATATTGCGATTGTCAAACGGAACGAATACCAAAAGCTGGATGCTGAATACAAACTATTACAAGGCCAACAACAGCAGCGCATTGCTGCCATTGATGAAGAGCTGAATCAAATGGAAACCACCATCAAGAAACAGGAAGCAGATTTTTTAAATTATCTCAATACCGGTTTTTTAACCCGTATTGAAGCGATGAATAATTTGCTGAAAGACAATGGCGCTTTGCAGTTTCGCTATTACCTCATTTTAATTATCCTCATGTTGATTGAATTGATGCCGGTGATTGTAAAAACACTGTTGCCGGTTGGTGTGTACGATGAAAAAGTAAAACAACGTGAAGCCCTTGAAAAAACAATGGCCGAAGAAAGTGCCGATTATGAAAAAGAGATGAAACGCCTCTACAACAAATTAGCGATGAAAAAGGATACCTAAACGATGGAAGAGTTTTTCCGCATGCAGAAAGATGAGCAACGAAACAAAC
>CAYMSG010000270.1:0-5856 GCA_964392955.1 uncultured Chitinophagaceae bacterium
ATATGTGCAGGCATAAGTTTTTTTTGTAAGATGACATTGTACCTGCTGCTGTGTTGTAACTTTACAAAAAAATAATATGCTACTCACAACAACACCTACGGTAGAAGGTAAACCCATTCAGCAATACATTGGCATTGTTACTGCCGAGGCAATTATTGGCGCCAATATTTTTAAAGATCTCTTTGCAGGTATCCGTGATATTGTGGGTGGACGAAGCGTCACCTATGAACGTGTGATTGAAGAAGCCCGGCAAAATGCATTGGTTGAACTGCAGCAAAAAGCACAACAGCTTGGTGCCAATGCAGTAGTAGGGATTGATCTTGATTTTGAAACAGTAGGCAGTGGCGGCAGTATGCTCATGGTAGTGGCTACAGGTACTGCAGTAAAGATTTAATTTTTTGCAACAAAGCGGCAGGAATATTTTTCTGCCGCTTCTTCTCATGATTTAGTTTTACGCTGTGAAATTGCTGACACATCTGCTTACGATTTACATTTTGCTGCTGAGCATGTTTCCCTGTCCGGAAGAATTACTGGGTGCCCCTGAAACAGCAACAGTTTCAGTTTCTGAAACCGCAACCGATGATGATTGTGAAGATGAATGTCCGCCCAACTGTTCCTGCGAATGTTGCTGCCTGCAACTCATGCATACCTGCAATTGTGTCCATATAAAAGCACCGGTTCAGTTTGCTGTACAGAACCCCGTACGGAAGCAACTATTCATTCTCGATATATTTCGCCCTGTTTGGCAACCACCACAACTGAGTTAAGCCGTTCACATTTATTTCTTAACTCATTTACTTTAACAACTACTATGCAGAAATTTATTTTGCTGATACTGCTTGTGTGTATCTGCAGCAGTGCCACAGCACAACATACCTTATCTATTACCGTAAAAGACAAACACACAAAAGAAATATTACCTGCCGCCACTATACGGCTGACAGAACAATCGGCTGTTACCGACAGCAGCGGGCATGCACACTTCTCCGGGCTTGAACAGGGAATGTACAAGATCGAAGTATCGCATATTGGTTATGCAACACAAACCCTCACTGTTCGTGTTCCAGTTGAAAACAACCAGGCAGTTGTGGTGCTGCTTGAACCTGAAGAAGAGGAAGAAGAAGAGATCATCATTACCTCCACCCGCAGCACCCGGACATTTCAGAACATTCCTACACGAGTAGAGTTTATTGCCGGTGAAGAGCTGGATGAAAAAGCGAATATGAAACCGGGCGACATCCGCATGCTGCTGAATGAAAGTACCGGTATTCAAACACAGCAAACATCAGCCACATCGGCCAATGCATCGATACGTATCCAGGGTTTGGATGGTCGTTACACGCAGATACTCAAAGATGGTTTTCCGCTGTATAATGGTGCAGCAAGTGGTTTGGGGTTGTTACAAATTGCCCCGCTTGATCTGAAACAGGTGGAAGTCATTAAAGGTTCTGCTTCCACTTTGTATGGCGGTGGTGCCATTGCAGGATTGGTGAATCTCATTTCAAAAACGCCCACAGCAGAACGGGAATTCAAAATCCATCTCAACGGTACAACAGCCGGCGGACTGGATGCCAACCTGTTTTATGGTAAACGTTTCGAAAAATTTGGAATCACCTTGTTTACATCCAGGAACAGCAATGCAGCATTTGATCCTGCAAAAATTAATCTTTCTGCTATTCCGAAATTTCAACGCTATACTGTTAATCCTCGGTTGTTTTTTTATCCATCGGATAAAACAAAAATTATATTGGGTATAAATGCAGTTGCCGAAGAACGACTGGGCGGCAATATGGATTATATACGAAACGAAACATCCAACAGGTATTATGAAAAAACTATTTCGCATCGCTATTCGGCGCAGTTATCCATTGATCATGCATTGAACGAAACAAACCGACTTGCAGTAAAACAAAGTATAAGCTATTTCAACAGGTCAATCGGTTCACCAGGATATTTTTTTCATGGTCAACAGATAAACAGTTTTACAGAAGCAAACTATTCGCATATCAGCGAAACAACAGAATGGGTGGCAGGCGTTAACTTATGGAACGAGGGTTTTACAGATTTGGGGCAAATCAATTTTCCCTCCCGCAATTTCCGGCAAAACACCATTGGTGCGTTTGTACAAAACACATTCAAAGCAAACGAATGGTTACATCTTGAAACGGGCTTGCGTAGCGACTACGTTAACAATTATGGTGTTGCTGTTTTACCACGTGTAGCATTTTTGTTTAAACCGTCTGCCTCGTTCAGTTCACGTATTGGAGGCGGTATGGGTTATAAACCACCTACCATTTTTACTGAAGAAAGTGAACGTTTGCAATACCGCCAGGTGCTGGGTATTGATGCATCCAACAAACTTGAAAGAAGTTATGGCTTTAATGCAGATGTCAACTATAAAACCAAGTTGTTTGATGAAGTAAGTGTCAGCATCAACCAGTTGTTTTTTTATACCCGTATTGATCAACCCTTGCTGTTAGAAAATACCGGTAGCGGTTACAAGTTTATCAACAGCAGCGGTCATATTGATACAAGAGGTATTGAAACCAATATCAAGATCGGTTACGAAGATTTTAAGCTCTTCCTCGGGTATACCTTCACTGATACAGAAATTCATGAAGGCAACAACAAACGAGTGAATCCGTTAACGGCACGCAATCGTGTAAATGCGGTATTAATGTATGAAGTGGAAGAAAAATGGAAAGCCGGGCTGGAAGCGTATTATTTCGATAAACAACAGTTGACTGATGGCAGCACCGGAAGAGCTTATTGGATCACCGGGTTTATGGCGGAACGTTTATGGGAGAAATTTTCGCTTTATGTCAACTTCGAAAATTTTATGGATACCCGGCAAACACGGTTCGACAGTATTTACACAGGCTCTGCCAGCAATCCTGTTTTCCGTGACATCTATGCACCACTCGATGGTTTTGTGATCAATGGCGGAATAAAACTCAACCTCTGATTTCACATCATCGTTCACAACACTTCACTAAAAAGATAAGAGCCGCTCAATGAGCGGCTCTTATCAATTAATGCCGTTCCGGTGCCAGCTTTTCATCTGGCGAACGCCATAAAGCACTCAACAATAACTGCCGCATGAATAAAAATTCTTTCGGTAACCGATCGTACAGTTTTTCAAACAGTTCTTCATGACCGAGCAGTTCCTGCTTCCATAACTCTGCATCGATATGCTGTAGTTCATGAAACTGTTCCCGTTTAAATTTATCGTAGCCCAACCCGTTCCAGTCAAGATCACGGTAACGGGGCCGCCATCCGATGGGGCACTCAACTGCACTTGCCTGACCTTTGCATCGCTCAACGATCCACTTGAGTACACGCATGTTTTCACCAAAGCCGGGCCACATAAATTCACCATTCTCATTTTTGCGGAACCAGTTTACACCAAAAATGCGTGGTGCATTTGGCAGGTCTCTTCCGAACTGTAACCAATGGTTAAAATAATCGCCCATGTGGTAACCAAGGAATGGCAACATGGCAAACGGATCTCTTCTTACTTTTCCCAACTCACCAAATGCAGCAGCCGTCATTTCACTACCCATGGTTGCAGCAAGGTAAACACCAAAGTTCCAGTTGAATGATTGATATACCAATGGAACAGCCGTACTTCTTCTTCCGCCAAATACAAAAGCTGACACAATCACACCGTTTGGATTGTTCCATTCCGGATCAATTGCCGGGTTTTGATAAGCCGGTGCGGTAAAACGTGCATTGGGATGTGCAGCCGGTTTGCCGCTGTTTTTATCATATGGTTTCCCGTGCCAGTCGGTCAACCCATCAGGAACTTCCTTGGTCATTCCCTCCCACCAAACATCGCCATCCGCTGTAACAGCAACGTTTGTAAAAATGGTATTGGCCTTAATGCTGGCCATGGCGTTGGGATTTGTTTTTTCGTTGGTACCCGGCGCCACGCCAAAATAACCTGCTTCGGGATTGATGGCATATAGTTTTCCGTCGTCGCCTTTATGGATCCATGCAATATCATCGCCCACTGTGGTGATCTTCCATCCCTCCATTTCTTTCGGGGGAATCATCATGGCAAAATTTGTTTTACCACAGGCACTTGGAAAAGCAGCAGCGATATATGTTTTTTCTTTCTGCGGATTTTCAACGCCCATCAGCAGCATATGTTCAGCAAGCCATCCCTGGTCACGCCCCATTACTGTTGCAATACGTAAGGCAAAACATTTTTTACCAAGCAATGCATTGCCACCATAGCCGCTGCCATAGGAAATGATCAACCGCTCTTCGGGAAAATGAGAGATGTATTTCACAGTTGGGTTGCAAGGCCATTTTACATCCGGCTCTCCTTCCTGCAGCGGTGCACCGAGTGTATGTAAACACTTTACCCACTCGCCGTTGATATGCGGCAACACATCATCGCCCATACGTGTCATAATGCGCATGTTCACTACTACATATTCGCTGTCGGTAATCTGCACGCCGTAACGTGAGAGTGATGAACCAACCGGTCCCATACAAAACGGGATCACATACATGGTTCGGCCATGCATACTGCCCTTGGTAAGATCTTCCAGGATATGTTTCATTTCTGATGGTTCCATCCAGTTGTTGGTGGGGCCGGCATCCTGCTTGCGTGCACTGCAAATAAATGTGCGGTCTTCTACACGGGCCACATCGCTGGGATCGCTGAAGCAGGCAAAACTGTTGGGCCGTTTTTCGGGATTCAGCTTGATAAAGGTTCCCTTATCAACCAGCTGCTGGCAAAGCTGATCGTACTCAACCTGTGAGCCGGTACACCAGTGCACATTGGCGGGCTGGAAGTGTTCTTCCATTTTATGAACCCATTCTTTTAATTCTGTTTTGTTAGGAGCAATCATTTTTTTACGGGGTTTTGATGCGACAAACATAATGATCGATTTAGATACCGCAAGTAAATCTTATTTCTGATTTTAAAGTATGATAGAAGTAAGTGTGCTGTCCAATCTGTATCATTCATAAATGAAAAACCCTTAAACAGCCTTCAAGCGTACAAACTACTTATTAAAACAGTCTTTCATAAAACGTCGAAATGCGTTTGTCTGAATAAAACTGCTATCTGGAACCGATTTATGGCTACTCGTCTATTTCACATTTTTTCTCCTTCTGTTCACCTCTACTTTTACTGTATCATTTTATTTACCATTAAACCTTATCATTATGTTTCAAAAATTAAAACGTTCCGTAATTGCCAGTCTTTGCTTTTTTGTCAGCGTAACTGCTCTTGCGCAGGAAGAAGCTGCTTACAACAAAACACCCCGCTATGTGTCAAGCAAAGGATATTGGGTGATCCAGAGTAATGTAAAACAGCCCAAAGAAGCAGTTGTGTATTTTTATAACCTGCAGCATGTGCTGGTGTATAAAGAAGAAGTGAAAAATGTAAAGCTCAACATCAACCGCACAAGCGTAAAAATGCGTTTGAAAAAAGCACTCGACAAAGCAATAGTGGCATACGATAAAAGCGGACGTTCATTTGAGGACGAAAAGATTATAGCCACCGCCTTCAGAAAAAACTAAACTGTGGATGAAAAAAGCTGTACGGGGTGCAGTTTTTTTCATCCATTGCCAAAACCGTTTGTCGCCGGAAAACTACTGTTTGTCGATGGGCACAGCTAATTACTTTGTATTGACTGCACAGCAGTGTAACTTTAAGTAATGATGATTGAAAAATATCCCTTTCTGTTTTCAGACGAACGCCGTTACCGGATAGCCCGGCATGTAAGCTACTGGCTTTTCTGGGTAATCTTCCAGGGGTTTCTTTATTCATTTGTTGCCGTTCGGAGAGGATATTTTTATTTGCCCCGTCTTCAATCATCATTTGTGGAATCAATGATT
>CAYMSG010000271.1:0-5855 GCA_964392955.1 uncultured Chitinophagaceae bacterium
AGAATGTCGTTACCAATGTACAAACTATCTTTCCTTGAGTAGATGGGATACGCTGTACTGAACAACTGAAAATCATTTTCATTTGCATTTGAAGCAGAATAATTGCTACTGTATAAACTGTAGGACAAATGTTTGTCTGATACAAAGAGTTTAATTAAAAAACTGTCTGAACCAATATATAATCTCCCTTGTCTTAACTTCTTTGTTCCGCCCCATGTATTAAAGAGTGCATCAGGATATTTTTTTGGAAGCTTTGCATCCGGCATAATTCTGAATGAAAGCTCTTTTGTAAACAGTTGATGCTGCCAAAAGTCTACGGTGTACGGAATAGCAAATCCTGTACGGTTGGCGAAGAAAGAAGTATCCTTATAATAAACAGGGTCGTCTGCAAAATTGCCGGAGTGGTTCGTATCAAAGATGATTTTCCATTTCCCTTTTTGGAGTTGCATGTATATGAGCAACTCATTATCCGCTTGCCATTTAGCAAGATTGGCTGTATCAAGTAAATATTTTTGCTGAAAAAGCAGAAGACTGTCGGAAGTAATCTGCTTTTTTTGATAAGCTGCAAATAGTTGATGCCGCATATCAAACGTATAGCGTACTACCTGTGAATTCTCTTCTTTATTGATTGATACAATTTGCAATGGTTCTAAGGTACCTCCTACAACGCTATTTACAGATGTATCTTTTTGCGTATGAACAGTATAATAGGTTTCAGTAAGCTGAGATTTTAAAAAAACAGGGAAAAGAATAAAACAAAGAAAGAGGTGTTGCTTCATTTGCAGATGTTTGCAACTTGAATATACAACTTGTAAAAAAAACAGCCGCATTGAAAAATGCGGCTGTTCAGTTTATCATTCAATCTTATTGTTCTTCTTTTGGCGGATATGAAATATTGATCAATCCTCTCCGGTTCTTGGCCCGGCCATCGGCATTATCACGTCCGTTAATCACTTCCATTTCAACAGGGCAACATGCACCAAACGATTCAAACGTAAGTTTGGTTTCATCTACTCCCTTGGCTCGTAAATAATCGGCACATGCCTTGGCACGTCTGTCGGAAAGTATTTTGTTGTACGCTTCCGAACCTAACCCATCTGTATAACCGCTGATCTGCACATATGCACCGGGGTTGGCTACCAGGATATCATAAATGGAGTCAAGTTTGGCCACTGCATCTTCTTTGAGATTGTATTTATCAAAATCGAAATAAACAGTTACCACTGTTTCAGGCGTTAGAATAATTCTGCGCTCCAGTACAATATCATTGTTGGTAAACCGGTCGGTTGACCAATCACTTTCATCGGTACCGGTAATTTTCAATGCAGTTGTTTTTTCATTGTAACGCTGTTTGGTTACAGTAATGGTTTTTTCAACCGACCCATCTGTTTCAAAACTGTATCGCCCATTCTCATCGGTAACAACAGTTCCCGTTTTTCCATTTGCATCTTTCCATACCAGTTTAGCATCTTTTACCGGCTCGTTGTTCTTTGCATCACGTACAATACCTGATACAATTTTCTTCTTGGGTGCTTTGCTTACAGTATAAGTTTCCAGACAACATTCTGATCCACGATCGCTGCTGAATACAGCATTCCGGAATACAGATGATTGATCGGTAGTATGATAATACACATCATCACGAACAGAGTTTACGGGATGACCCATGTTTTCAACCGACTTCCACGCTGTTTCCCATCCTTTGGCAGTAAAGAGATCAAAACCACCCATGCCTTGCCGGCCATTCGATGAAAAAACAAGTGTACTCGTATAACTGTGATAAAAAGGTGCCTGCTCATCGCCCGATGTATTGATCACCGTTCCCGTATTCACCGCTTCACCTGCAGTACCATCGGCCTGTAAGGGAGCATACCAGATATCAAACCCACCTGCACCACCGGGACGATCAGATGCAAAGAATAAATATTTTCCATCGGTGGATACGTAGGGTTGCTGGCTGCTGTAACCGTCACGGTTAACCGAAGTAAGTGCAACAGGTGTTGCCCAGCTATTTCCATCTTTCACTGCATAAAAAATGTCTGCAGTTTTTTTACCATTTACATGTTTCCATTGTGTAAAATACAAACGGTTCCCATCGGCACTCATGCTGGCTGTGCCTTGGTTGGCAGATGCATCTGTTGACAACAGCGATTCTGCGTCTCCAACTGTAAATTGATGATTCTCCAGCGTGGCGATATACACACGGCTGTGATAAGGATTGATGCCTGCTGCTGCAGCTGTATCTTTTTCAGTACTGGTGATCAAAAAGCGATTGCCTCCCAGATGTACCGGTGCATACACGCCTTTGCCTGTACTGTTTGACAGCGTGGCTTTGTTGAGTGTATACATTACTGTATCCGGGCGACTGATTTGTGCTTTGATGTATTTTAATGTTTGCAATTCGTTTTCTGCAGTAGCTTTCAATGGATCGTTGGCTGTTACATTACTGAGGAAACGGTTGATCCCTTCTTCTGCCTCATCATATTTCCCAAGGCTGCGCATACATACAGCATACCAGTAGAGTGCACTGCCGTATGTTGCAGGATCGTTCGCTGCAACGGCTTTGTACCGTTCAGCTGCCTCCGGAAAATAATTAGCTAACCGAAAACTTTCTGCCTGTTTGTACAACAGATCATTTTTCGTTACGCCTTTTCCCATACCACTTCCCTGCCTGTTGCGTTTGGCATTGAGCGGAAAATCGGCTTTGGGTTTTTCATTGGCAGGCGGATTTAAAAACTGCTCATACAATTGCGCAGCCGTATAATAATCGCCGGATGCATAATACGCATTGGCCTGTACAATACGTTTGTCCTGTGCCAGTGTTTGTGTAAACAGTGTACAGGCTACAACCGACAGAAAGAGCTTTCCTGCGGCTTTGTATATCGTGTTCATTGTTGAATGGTTTTGTGGAAGTGAGATAGTGGATTGCATGTGTTCGTCTTTATGGTTGATCATTCACTTTCAATTATAAACGTGGACAACGGATCCAGTCAATAATGCTTCTTGTTCCGCTGCGTTTTACATACGAAAGACTTAATTCAAAACTGTTTACATTTCTCGTCATGGTTCCCAGCTTCGATGCATTTACATCATAACTCAATCCAATGATAAAATTTTTCCAGTCAACACCAACAAACGGTGCAATGGCATCTTTAAAGCGGTAATATCCGCCAAACATGAAATCAGTTTCTTCATTCACATTCAATTGCACATAGGTACCAATCATTGCTTCGGTTGCTGTGCCCTGGCGCATTACTAATGCATGTGGCACAATGCTGGTACGTTCTGATAAATTAAAACTCAATCCTCCGTGCATTACATAACGCAGCGGAATGGTATTTAAACTTACACTTTGTGAAGAAATGATGGGGTCTTTCGGGCGGTTGATATGAAACACAGATACACCGGCAAACGCATTTGCTTTTTTATCGGGCGATGCATCGTAATACAATACACCGGCACCTGCATCAAACGTAGTGGAGTTGGTATTGGCAAATGATTCGGTTGTAGCATTGTTTGCATTATAACCAGTGATGGGATTCCATTGATCGCCCCATTTGAATTTCGTTTGATCCACACGACGGTTGATCAAACCGGCTTGTATGGCCAGTACCAACCGGTGATTGTTGTCTTCACCAAACTTTACGCCGGTATATGCAACAGAACCGTATGCATTGAAGTAGTTGAAACCACCATCGCCGGCCGATTGATTCAATACGTTTACTCCAACCGCAAGATTTTTACTGGTGCGTGTATCAAACGAAAGACCACTGGTGCGGTATGGATTGCTTACGCTTCCCCATTGGCTTCTGTACACAGCCGATACTCTGTATTCACCATCACTTCCACCCGTCATTGCAGGATTGGTGTACATGGGATAAGTATAGTTCTGTGTAAAATGCGGATCTGTTTGCGCCACCGATTGGAACACGCTTGCAAGCAGCAAACATGCTGTGAGTATTCCGGTTTGTTTCATGGCTTTATTTTTCATTGTATGTATCAGGTATAAGATTTTAAATATGGTTATCGGGTAGTTGATGTTTTAGCGTACAAGTGTAATTGAACCTTTCAGATCAACCGTGCGGCCATCGTTCATTACGGCCCGTAATGCATACACATATACGCCCACCGGTTGAGGCTTACCGCTATGTGTACCATCCCAACCTTGTGTACGGCTGTTGATCATCGCAATCTGCTGGCCCCACTGGTTAAAGATGCGCATCTCTACTCTGTTGATATAATTACCATATACCATCAGTACATCATTCTTGCCATCACCATTTGGTGAGAACACGTTTGGTACAAACACATCTTTGTTCAATGCCCGTACGGTAATGGTATACGTAACTGGTGTGCCAATACATCCGTTGATGCGTGGCGTTACAGTAATGGTTGCTGTGATATCTGTATTGCCGGTATTTGTTGCAGTAAACTGCGGCACATTACCTGTACCTGCTGCAGCCAACCCGATGGCTGTGTTTGAATTTGTCCAGCTGATGGATACACCTGTTGATGGTGTGGTTACAAAATTGGTAGCTGGTATTACATCGCCATCATTTACGGTAATGTTTGCAGGAACTGTTACTGATGGAACAGGATTTACTTCTACTGTATAAGTTGTTGCTACTGCACATTCACCCGGGTTAGGCGTAAATGTATAAACACCATTCGCAGTATTGCTCACAGTAGCAGGGTTCCATGTACCATTGATTCCATTGGTGGATGTTGCTGGCAGTGTTGGAACCGTTGCACCGATACAGATGGATGCAGACGTACCAAAGCTGAATGTGGGTGTAACGATTGGGTTCACCGTAACAGTAAATGTTTGTGTGGTTGCACAAATACCTGCTGTTGGTGTAAAGGTGTACACAGCACTTGCAGTTGTACTTACAGTTGATGGATTCCAGGTACCTGTTACACCGTTATCGGATGTAGTTGGTAAAGCAGGTACTGTTCCACCGGAGCATATAGTTAATGTATTTCCGAAGCTAAACGTTGGAATTGTATTCGGTGTTACCGTTACAGTAAACGTTGTACTTGTTCCACACTCGCCTGCATTGGGTGTAAACGTATACACGCCATCGGCCTGGTTGCTTACTGTTGCCGGGCTCCATGTACCAGTGATTCCATTGGTGGATGTTGCCGGTAATGTTGGAACTGTTGCACCTGCACAAATGGTCAATGTTGTACCAAAACTAAATGTTGGTGTAAGTATTGGATTTACGGTTACCGTAAGTGTTGTTGGAACGGCACACAAACCAGCAGTGGGTGTAAACGTGTATACATCACTTGCAGTGTTACTTATAGTTGCCGGGCTCCATGTACCTGTTATACCATTGGTTGATGTGGTTGGTAATGTTGGAACAGCAGCACCATCACAAACGCTGAGTGTTGTACCAAAGCTGAAGGTAGGTGTGATGTTCGGATTTACGGTAACAGTAAATGTGGTGGTAGTTGCACATTGTCCGGCTGATGGTGTAAAGGTATACACTGCACTTGCTGTGTTACTTACGGTTGTTGCAGCCCATGTACCGGTAATGCCATTATCTGATGTTGTTGGTAATGCAGGTACACTTCCACCTTCACAAATCGTAAGGGTTGTACCAAAACTGAATACAGGTGTAATGTTTGCATCTACTGTTACGGTAAACGTTGTTGGTACAGCACATTGTCCGGCCGTGGGCGTAAACGTGTACGTTCCGCTTGCTGTATTACTTACTGTAGCCGGACTCCAGATACCGGTAATATTATTGGTTGATGTAGTTGGTAATGCAGGAACTGTTCCGCCGGAACAAATAGCCAATGCAGTTCCAAAACTGAATGTTGGAGTGATGTTCGGATTTACGGTAACAGTA
>CAYMSG010000272.1:0-5823 GCA_964392955.1 uncultured Chitinophagaceae bacterium
GAATAGCTCGCAACAAATTTCAGCTTACAGTTTTCTGCATGTGCTTTATCATAGATGGCTCTAAAGTGTACTTCTTCTTTTTTCATGGCTTCATAAAAATCATCCACACTTCCTTTCATACAACTGTCGGGCAAAAATCCGTTGCACACAATTTCTTCCATTTCCATTGGCACACCTGCTTCACGGGCAAGAATTAATATTTTACGCATCACGTCAGTACCACTCAAATCCAGACGTGGATCGGGTTCGGTATAACCTTCGTCCTGTGCCTGTTTCACTACATCTGCAAACGGTTTGCTGCCATTGTAGTTGTTGAATACAAAATTGAGTGTACCGCTTAGCACAGCTTCAATCCGATGTACACGATCGCCGCTACGCATCAGATCATTCAATGTTCCAATGATAGGCAAGCCTGCACCCACATTTGTTTCGAATAAAAACGGCGCATTGAATTCGGCCGATAAATGTTTCAGCTTTTTATAATTGCTGAGTTGCGATGAAGCTGCCACTTTATTACAAGCCACCACTGCAATACTTTTTTCCAGTAAAGAAGCATACACATCCGCAATAGCAGCGTTTGCTGTTACGTCTACAAAAACAGAGTTGCGTAAATTCTTTTGTACAATGGCTTGTATAAACTTCTGCAGATCGGCCGTTTCACCCTGCTGCAACAACTCTTCCCAGTTATCGAGGTTCACCGCATTATCGTTGATGAGCATTTTGCGGCTGTTGCTCAAGCCGGCAATATTGATTTGCAAACGCAGATGTTCTTCAAGAAATGCTCCCTGCTGTTTGATCTGGGCCAGTAATTTTTTTCCGACATTTCCTGTGCCAACTACAAATAAATTGATCTGCTTTTTTGTTGTTTCAAAAAACTCTTCATGCAATACATTCACGGCTTTGCGTACATCTGTTGTTGCAACAACAGCAGAAATATTCCGTTCGGTTGAACCCTGTGCAATGGCACGGATGTTAACACCATTACGTCCGAGGGCAGCAAACATTCGTCCGCTTACACCGGTATGGTGGCGCATCTGATCGCCCACCAATGCTACAATTGACAGATCACTTTCAAGTTGCAACGGCTCTACTTTCTGTGTTGCAATTTCGTATTCAAAGGTTTTATCAACTGCTTCTTTTGCTTTTGTTGCCGATGCCGCATCCACACCCACACAAATGGAATGTTCACTGGAACCCTGCGTGATCAGGATCACATTGATCTGTGCATTGGCAAGTGATGCAAACAGGCGGCTGCTGAAACCGGGAATCCCGATCATACCACTGCCTTCCAAACTGAGAAGCGCTAATGAATTGATGCTTGATATACCGGTGATGATATTTGTTGAATCAGGTTTGTTTTCAATCACAGTACCGGGATCAGCTGCTGCAAATGTGTTTTTGATCCATACCGGAATATTTTTCGCCAGCACCGGTTGAATGGTGGGAGGATAGATCACTTTCGCCCCAAAATGGGAAAGTTCCATTGCTTCCTGGTAGGAAATTGACGGGATGATGCGTGCATTGGGCACCCAGCGGGGATCGGCTGTCATCATTCCACTTACATCGGTCCATATTTCCAACGCACTTACATCAACTGCTGCTGCAAGAATAGCTGCTGTGTAATCAGATCCGCCACGACCAAGTGTGGTTGTAACATTTGCTGCATCGCTTGCTATAAATCCGGGAACAACAATGAGTTTGGCAGCAGTCTTTTTTACATGATCAACGATCTGTTGATTGGTAACTGTAAAATCAACCGCTGCATTGCTGTAATTGGAATTGGTGCGGATGAGTTCACGTGCATCTTTCCATTCAGCCGGTGTACCGTTATTGTTGAACGCCGCATGAATGATGGATGATGATAGCAACTCACCATAACTCACCAGTTTATCTCTTGTGCGTAACGACGATTCGCCTAAGAGAAAAATACCGTTGCAGATATCTTCCATTTCATTGCAGTATTTCTTTACCATACTCAACACACTGCTTTGCTGCTGCACAGGAATCAATGCCTTTACTGTATCAAGATGCCTTGATTCGATTTGCTTCAACACATCTTTGTATGTTTCATCTGCTGAAGAAGCTTTCGTGCCACAACTTAATAACAGATCGGTTGTACCGCTCATGGCACTCACCACCACAATTACAGGCGATTCGTTCAATTTATTTTTTACAATAGCAGCAACCTGTTTGATCGCTTCAGCACTTCCCATAGAAGTACCACCAAATTTTAAAACCAACATAGAAGATGAATGTTAAATGATCAGAAGATTTTTCCTGTTGTGCAGCAATAATGCCCGTGGGTTGATATGGTAGTGTACAATCCGCTTAGCGGATCGTAGTTGTAAATGTAGTTGTACCAGTAGCCGAAGTAGCTATGGAAGTAGGAAATGTATGTACAACTGTCTGTTTCATTATGAGCGTGAAGTTAAACAGCTAAGCTCATGCAACAAGCGTTAGTCTTCAAATAAATTTTGCACAATAAAAAAGAGCTGCCGTTGGCAGCTCCTTGCAACAAGTGTCAGGAAAATATTATTGTACCACAAACTTTGCTGAATAAACTGTTTTTGCATCCTGGTTTAATACCTTCACCATATACAAACCTTTGGTAATGGTTTGTTTCAATTCCACTCCTTCATACTGGCCGGGACCACTTACATTCACTGTTTTATTGAACATGATCTTTCCGGAAAGATCCATAACCTGGATAGTATGGATACCGGTACCTGTTTCTTCAAAGCTTAATTGAAAGCGATGTTCAGTAACAGGATTGGGGAACATATTTATTTTTTGAATCGCTGTTTCAAAAGGTGAACGACCAGTTATATACTGCCCGTTGTTGATAGCCGCACGTGATACGAAATTACTGCTTGCCAGATCGGAGGAATTGATCCGTTGCTCATTTCCAAAAGCACGTTCCGCTGAAAGATGATTCATGTCTAAAAAGTAGTAACCTTGGTTACCATAACTACAGGTAATCAATACACGGCCATCCTCATCTGCTGCTGCTCCATTAATTGTAAAATTTTCAGGCAGGCCTCTAATAACACCCAAATGAGTAGCAACTCTTGTAACTGGATCAATGCTAAACACGAGCTTTTTATGCGTAATGAGATAGATCAATCCATCTGTGCCAGCAACCATATCCCCTCCCCAACTAACTGCTTGGTCATGCACGGATGCGGCAGCATTACTTGCTGCATTTTGTAAAGCACCAAGATCTTTTATTTCAGGCTTCTTACCTGTACTGAACTGAAAGAGATGGCCTCCGTCGTTGGTTGCAGCATAGCCATATCCGTCTGCACCAATCACCATACGTGTAATATGATTAGCCGGATTGCTCATATCCAAACTACTTAAGAAAGGAGAGCTGATGGCAAAATATTTTGGAGTGGAAGGCTGGCTAACATCTGCCCAACGAAGTTCAGGCAACCGAAGCGGAATAAAAAAAAGACGTTGGCTTCCTCCGTGAAATGCAGCAGCAGCAACGGTGGACTCTGTTGGTGCACCAAAGCTCATACGCTCTGTGATGTTATTATAAATACCTGTTTGCTGAAACGAAGCATCGAAAATGGTTTGTAAACCATTATTCTGTTTACTGTTTAGCGATTGAATGTTTGTCCAGTTAACCTGGTTCTCAGGGGAACTGATAGCATAAATGAGCGAAGATCGTTGTGCAAAAACAGAAGTAGTAAGTAGAAGAAGGACAGAAAGCAAACTTTTCGATTTCATAACATTAAGTTTTGGTGCTTAGTAGCAAACAAAGCATAAGGTACAACCAATTAGCAGTAATTCCATACCTTCTGATTACAATTTTATAAACATCCTGTTGGTTAAAATAGACTATTTGCCAATTGACGTGAGGGCTTTTTTTACAGTGCCATGTGTAAGCAGCAGATCTTTTGCTGCTTCGTAATCAGCCAGTCCGCTGCGGAGCATGAGCATTTTTACGCCACGGTCAACTAATTTTTCATTGCTCAGCTGCATGTTCACCATCCGGTTATCTTCTACCCTTCCCAACTGGATCATAACTGAAGTCGAGATCATGTTCAGCACCAGTTTTTGAGCTGTTCCGCTTTTCATACGTGTGCTGCCGGTTACAAATTCGGGCCCAACTACTACTTCAATGGGATAATCAGCAGCTGCCGAAACCGGTGAACCGGGGTTGCAACTGATGCTGCCGGTAATGATATTCCGCTTCCGGCATTCTTCCAGGGCACCAATCACATACGGTGTGGTACCGCTGGCAGCAATACCAATCACCACATCTTTTTCTGAAACCTGGTGTGCTTCCAGATCGGCCCAACCCTGCTCTTTACTGTCTTCCGCAAATTCAACCGCATTGGTAATGGCTTTTTCGCCACCGGCAATAATGCCAATAACCAAACCATAGGGGACACCATACGTTGGTGGGCATTCGCTGGCATCCACAATTCCAAGTCGCCCGCTGGTACCTGCGCCAATATAAAATAAACGGCCGCCCATCAGCATTTTATCGCTGATGGCCGATACTAAGGGTTCTATCTGGGGAATGGCTTTTGCAACAGCCGCAGGCACAATACTGTCTTCCTTATTTATATTTTGCAGCAGTTCTGCCACGCTCATGTCTTCGAGATGATGATAATTCGATTCCTGTTCTGTAATTCGTATAAATTGATCTGGCATATTCGCAAAATTAGCTATGATATTCAATTAAACCCTGCATTGGATTTTTTAATATGCGCCCGGCCTGCAGTTCGTATGAATGGCACATTGTTTTCAACACATCTCTGAACGCATAAGCTACACCACCTGTAAAATGAATCGGATACAGCCAGCTTTCCCTGAATTTATACAGGTGATTAAAGAAAAACTCGTTAAACGAATCTTCAATAATATTCTCCACCATGTAATGGCCCCGGTTTTCGGCCAGGAACAAGGCGAATGAAGCCATGTACCGGTTGGGCAAGGGTTTGCGATATACATGATCAAGAATCTCCACACGGTTGGTTTTGTATTTAGCGTTAAACCGGTCGAGCAGGTCAGCATCAAACGTGTTGTATAAAAAATGCTGGATCACTTTTCGGCCGAGATAAGCACCACTACCTTCATCACCCAACACATACCCGAGTCCGGGACTGTTTTTTGTAATACGTACCCCATTGAAGTAACAGGAGTTGGAGCCGGTTCCTAAAATACAGGCCACCCCTTTTTCATGGCCGCAAAGTGCTTTGGCCGCCCCCATCATATCATGATCTACTTTAATTTTTGTTGCCATAGGAAAGGCAAACTTCAAGGCGCTTTTTACACTTTTGATATTGTGTTCGCTGCTGCAGCCAGTGCCATAAAAATAGATCTCATCAATGCGGTCTTTTTTCATGGAAGGCTTTAACTCTTTCATCAGCATGGCCGCTATTTCCTCACTGGTCATCAGGAACGGACTGATGCCCTGCGTAAAAAAGATGGTTTTCTTTTTTCCTTTCATCAAACACCATTCGGCTTTTGTTGCTCCACTATCTGCTATAAGTTTATTGACGCTCATACCGCTATTACTTTTTTCGGGCCTTTGCTGTAAAATATAAAAAATGAACCAAAAGCGTGAGGGCAATATGCTTTATTTTCGTGAAATTCGCCGTTCTTTTTATACGAAAGCATTTTCATGAATCAAAAGAAAGTACAAGTCTGGTTGCCTGTTTTACTATCCGTTACACTTATCATAGGAATGTTTTTTGGGTATAAACTCAAAGATAATATGGGAGCCTATGGCCCCTCTTTTTTTGGTAAGGCACAACGCAACCCGGTGCAGGAAATCCTGGAACTGGTAAAGCAGAAATATGTTGACAC
>CAYMSG010000273.1:0-3434 GCA_964392955.1 uncultured Chitinophagaceae bacterium
TTGCTGGCGGTCGCCGCAATAAATGGTGTTTACAATCACGCCTTTACTTTTAGCTTCGGTACAAGCCTGTGTAAAACTGATACTGCCCTGGCGGAAGCTTTCATTGCCTGCAATAAAAATCACTTTGTACGAATTGGGATTGGGATCCCATTTCAATTGCTGTACCGATTTAAAAATTACATGTCCGCAGTATTCATCACCACCGTTTGTAGTTAATGCAAACAGATTTTGCGACAGCGAATCCAGATCAGTAATAAAATTATTGATCTGTTTGATATAGCCGTTCCGCAGGTCATTGCGTGGTGTACCATATTCATACAAGGCGATTTCAATTTTTGGATTGGCTTTGTTCTCACAATGCACACGACCCAGCGTATTCACCATGGTCCAGAGTTGTGCTTTGGCCTGATCGATGAGTCCATCCATACTGTTACTTACATCGAGCAAAATAGCGACCTGTATTTTTTGATCGGTAGTTGGAGCAGGAATCATTTTCGATTCCGCAGAAGGTGTGAGTGTTTGATGTGAGTTGATTTTTGGGTCTTCAGCCGGCTCCACTTGTACTTGCGGAGCGCTTGTTACCTGTCGTTGTTTTTTGGGTTGTTTCAATGCTGATAAAGTGAAAACAGCTGCGAGTAAAACTACAGCAGCGAGTAATGGTTTGTGATACGATTGCATAAAGTTGATTTTGCAGTTGGATGCAAGGGTTTGCAGAAATGCACAAGCGAAAAAAACTGTTTGCATTGTTTTAACAGGTAATCGAAAAAGCTGTAACGAAACCTGTTTTATTTCAATGAACTGTTCCAGCGATTGTTTCTTCACAGACTGAAAAGGTATTGTATAGGTGCCTGTATGCTTCCGAACAGGTATTGCTATGCCTGTTTGAGCGCTTTTACCGGGCTTAAAGGTGGGCGTAACCTGCCTGTAAGTATGGAGTACGCTTGTTGTTGTTGGGTGTAAGCAGGCGCTATTTATGCTCTTTTTCGGCAAAAAGCGGCAAAAAGTGGCAAAAGTGGCATAAATGGCCGGTTGGTTTTGGATAAAGGAAAGCTGTTTTTATTTTGTGTGTATGGCAAAACAAATGGGGTTACTAAAAATCAGGGGTACGGTTCATGGTATTTGTTTTTACAAAATGAACGGCACTTATTATGCACGTAAAAAGAGTAAACTTACGGGTGAGCGTGTGAAGAGCGATCCGGTGTTTGCGGAAACGATGCGGCATGCAAAACGCATGGGGAATGCCTCGAAGATTGCTTCGGCTATTTACCGGCAAACTGTACCGGAGCATGAACGAAGCCGGGAGAAATTCAGAGAGGTGGTGAGTATGGTGAAGCGGGAGTTGGCCTCCGATTGATCAGGGCGCTACGCTTGTAATGAAGTTAGCCACTGATGGACACAAAGGAACACAGATTGATTACGGCGCTGCGCTTGTAATATGAGCCACGAATGACACGAATTAACACGAACATGGCCGCAGATGGACGCAAAGGAACACAGATTGATGACAACACTTTGCTTGAAATGAAACTGGTCACCGATGGAGAAAGGAAGATTCTTCGTGATTTACCAAGGAACCTGTTATTATTTTTTGATGCAGTTTTATAAACCACGCTTAAAAGTAACCCAGAACTTCAAATAAACATTGCATGATGCATATGCGTGCCGACAAGCTTCATGATCTATTCATAACGGTCTGGCCGCCGGGAAGCGGTCTGACCTGCCCCCACCAACTTTGCATGTGCTTCTCTTTTATGCGTGTCATCCGATTTTTGATTCATGCTGATTTTGTAGTGTTGGACCGGTAAATTTTATTGTTCAATCATATGTGCCGGAAAACAAAAAGGCCGCCTGTAGAAACAGGCGGCCTCACTTTACTTAAACCAATAAAATTATCGACGTATCAATTTTACTGCCTTACTATTCTTCCCTTGTTGTACCATAATAAAGTACATACCGGGAATGTATCGATCACCAAAGCGAATGGTGGTGCCAGACATCACATTTTCTTTTTGCTCTACCACTCTGCCCAATTCATCCATTACCCGTACCAAGATGCGATCGGTTGTGTTACTGCTCTTCACGGTTAAGGTGAAGTAACTGTCGCTTGGGTTTGGTGCGGTGATGACCTCGAAGGTGTCGGCTGTAAATACACCTTCACGCTTTCTTGGTTTACCACCACCACCGGTGCTGCCACCGCCACCGGTTGATGCATCCGGATTTACGATCTCAATGGTGCTGCCTGGTTTTACAACCGTTGTTGGATCGGCATCATCGCTGGCACCCGGCTGGTTATCGTAGTACACTTCGTTTGTATTCTTGTTGAACACTTTCATACGGATCTTATCAGCACCGGTTCCATCGATGGCACCATCGATCACCGTCATGATAAAGCTTACACCACTTTGTCCGTTGGTGATCTTACCACTTCCCCTGAATTGTGCTTTGGCACCAGAGATCACCAGGTATTCGTAGTTGAGTGCATTGAATTCAAAGTCGCCTACTTTAAACTCCATTTGTGTTTCACCTTTTGGATAGGTAGCCGTTTTAAAGTAATTGCTCTGGAAGCCATAGCTCACCATTCCTTTAGCCGCAGGGTTGGACGTTTGTGCACCCGGTGCCGAATAGAATTTACCACCACCAAATGCATGTCCTCCGTTTGGATCGTAGATCACCACAATGGCATCCATATCACCATTGGTATTGGCATAGCTCACATTACCAAACTGGTCAATGATCTCCATCCGCAGTTTGTACACACCTGCTGTGCTGAATTTATAACTACCTGTTACGGTTCCGTTTTTCAAACCACTTGGTTCGGCGGTTACTCTGCCGGAAACGGTGCTGTTATCAATTACCCAACGGGCCGTGTGCCTGGTACCAGGTACATCCCAGAAGGTGCCAGCAAAGTTGACAGTGCTTCCGATCTTGTAAGAAGTACCGCTAAGAGGTGCAGTGATGTTGTGGGCTACAATTACATTGGTTGTTGACTGTGTTGCATTACCTGATGCATCTTTACATTCAACCGTAATGGTATAGATTCTTCCATTACCTGAACCAGACCTTTCTGCACGCAGGTTCACCGTGTTGTTGCCAGTGATTTCCCAATCGGGGGCAATATCACCATCACCTGTTCCATCTTCGGGCTCGTTACTGCTTACACTGATGATCTTACAATCGGGTGTGCCGCAGTTATCAGTGCTCACGGTTGTTACTGTTACCGGTTTCATTTTATGGTTCGGAGGCCATAAAGAAGATGTGTTGGATGTAACGCTGGTGATTTTTGGTGCTTCATCATCTCTTACTGTTACCTGTTGTGTAGCTGTTGCTTTCAAACCAGCTTTATCTTCTACTGTCCAGGTTACGGTTGTTGTTCCAATCGGGAACACAGCAGGTGCATCGTTGGATATTTTCAATTCACCTACCGCTGTACAATT
>CAYMSG010000273.1:3534-5786 GCA_964392955.1 uncultured Chitinophagaceae bacterium
CTCTGCCATCATCACTGGTTTTTGCATTCAAGACCGCATCAGGCGCTGTGATGGTGGGAACCTCATCATCCACAACTGTTACCTGTTGTGTGGCTGTTGCTTTCAAACCAGCTTTATCTTCTACTGTCCATGTTACGGTTGTTGTTCCAATCGGGAACACCGTTGGCGCATCGTTCGTGATCTTTAATTCACTTACCGCTGTACAATTATCATTTGCTACCGGTGAACCCAACGTAACTGTTGTTGTACAGTTACCTGTTCCATCATCACTGGTTTTTGCATTTATAGCATCAGGTGCTGTGATGGAGGGAGCTAATTTGTCCTCAATTGTAACTGTTGCTTGTGCACTTGCCGAATTTCCGTATTGATCGGTTACTGTTAGGGCAACAATATTTAAACCAATATTACTGCAATTAAATGTTGTTTTATCCAAACTATATACAAGCGAGCTTTCGCAGGTTATACTTGATCCGTTGTTTATGTCTTCAGGAGTAATTGTTACAGTACCTTCTTTTGTTAGTTCAACATTAATATTCTTTGTTTTAACTGTAATTATACAAACGCCTTCATCTATTTCGTAATCACAATCATTATCAAGGTTATCATCAATTTCACGTGCACCGGGATAAACAGTATTGTTTTCGTCATCACAATCACCGGGTTTTTGATTTGTTAGTCGGATATAACCTTCGTGGTAAAATTCCAAACAACCGTAAACCGGGACTCCAAAATAAAATCCATCATTATCATTATCCTTGATCCAAATAGTTTCGGGAGTGATAGTTGCATCGCCGTCATTGCAATCCCCTGGCTTCTGATCAGTTTTGCGAACATGGAAAGGCAGTTGCCTGCAGCCAGTGTACTCATATGTAAAGTAACCATCACTATCAAAATCAACCACCCATTCAGCATCAGGATTGTCGCTGCCATCATTATCGTTGCAATCACCCGGTTGCTGGGTAGTTTTTATGACATATCCTGAACCAGGAGAAGTACAGGCAACTACTTCTGAACCTGTATAAAAACCGTCTGTATCTGCATCAAGTACCCAGGTAGATGCTGTTTTGATGGAAGCATTGTTATCATTACAATCACCAGGCAATTGGGAACCCTTCAGAACATAATCCTGTCCCGGTGATGAACAGGCCATAACAATGTTGCCTGCATAGTACCCGTCTTGATCATTATCCAACACCCATTCCTGTGCTTGTGTAACTGTTACTGCTGAACGAAGCGTTACCCCATTACATTGATCTGAGATTCTTGCGAAATAATAGGTAGTACCAGCTACTGCGGACGCAGGTGGAGTATATTGAAAATTAATAGCACCAATGATTAGCTCTGCCGGGACACCATCTATAGGGTCTAAACTAAAGTCAGGAGATTGAGACCGGTACCATTGTATCGTAACACGAGAACCTGCTTGTGTTCCTGCTATAGATATTGTTGCGGGAGTAACATTTGTACATACCGTTTGATTTTCAGGACTGATCGTTGCTGAAAGTGCGGGGCTTGTTAATTTTATGAATTGCGTACACGTAGCTATATCGTTATTGATATCTCTAACGGTAAACCTACGGTTAACTCCTCCTGGTGCACTTACATCTACATACGTAACCGATTGAACGGTGCAACTTCCTGAGTTTATAACACCACCCACTGCATTAAACTCATCAATTGAAATCTGCTTTGGTGTTTCCGTATAAGCAAGCCCCGTATTTTGAGCTGTAATTGCTGAAGTGTTGCAACCCGTAACCTCTAAACTGGGAAGTGTAGAAGATGAAAGCGAAACAGGTTGTACAAACGGACCTGTTAAGCTTACTAAGGTAGTTGTAACCTGCCCTCCAGAATTAATACCGTTTGGTGGGATATATACTGCTTTTGTTACATTCAATGCTCCGTTAATGACATAGGAACCGCCACCACCGCCAGCTCCATAGCCGTTTGCACTACCACCACCACCACCGGAATAACCGCCACCGCCACCACCGGCTATATGACTACCGCCGCCGCCACCAAAACCAAATCCACCAGTTGATCCATTACCTGCTGAAACGCCTCCGCTGCCGCCTGATGTTCCTCCTGCTTTACCCCCAATGTTAATGATGGCTCCATCACCACCTCCTGAATAATATCCTCCACCGCCACCACCATCACCTGCTATAAAACCACCAGCAGCGCCTCCATTGCCGCCTGACCCACCAGCACCACCATTATTGCCGCCACCATTTCCACCATTGCCACCTGTTTGA
>CAYMSG010000274.1:0-5774 GCA_964392955.1 uncultured Chitinophagaceae bacterium
TTAAAGGTGATTAATGAACTGTAGCTACAAAATAGCAATTAAGCCTGGCATTCACAATTCACCATTGACCATTCACAAAGTATCTTAGTGGCCCATTATTCTAACAAAATCTTTTGCAAAATAGGTTGCAATCAAATCAGCACCGGCACGCTTAATCGATGTCAGTACTTCCATGATGGCTTTGTCTTCATTGATCCATCCTTTTTCTGCTGCTGCTTTAATCATGGCATATTCACCACTGATGTTGTAAGCACTTACCGGAACATTCACGGCATTCTTTACTTCACGGATGATGTCTAAATAACTCAATGCAGGTTTCACCATTACAATGTCTGCACCTTCTTCCACATCCATCACAGTTTCTTTAATGGCTTCAATGCGGTTTGCATAATCCATCTGGTACGTCTTCTTATCACCAAAGCCCGGCGCACTATCCAATGCATCACGGAAAGGTCCGTAAAAGCAGGAAGCATATTTTGCACTGTAGCTCATGATACCCGTGTTGATGAAACTATTTTCTTCCAGTCTTTTTCTTATTGCACCGATGCGGCCATCCATCATATCACTGGGTGCAACCATATCAGCACCAGCTTCTGCATGAGAGATACTCATTTTCACCAAGGCTTCCACTGTTTCATCGTTTACAATCTGCCCATCTTTCACAATGCCATCATGACCATACGAAGAATATGGATCGAGTGCCACATCTGTCATCACATACATTTCAGGCACCGCATCTTTAATGGCTTTGATGCTGCGTTGCATCAGTCCGTCTTTGTTCCATGCTTCTTTACCGGTATTATCTTTTAATTCGTCTTTCGATTTTACAAAGAGTAACACACTTTTCAAACCCATGCTCCAGAGTTCTTTCACCTCGTTTACTGTTACATCTAAACTGTTACGATAGTAACCGGGCATGGAAGCGATCTCTGTTCTTACATTCTGGCCTTCATCAATAAAAAGCGGAACGATGAAATCGTTAGGTGTAAGAATTGTTTCTGCTACCATCGTGCGGATGGCTGCAGATTGACGTGTAATTCTATTTCTTCTTTGCAGATACATATAATGAGTTTAAAATGTTAACAGGAGTTCGATCGCTTCGCCCACGCAATCCTTTCTTCTTCACTTATTTCATTCAGCCAATCTCTCGGATGCAAGCAGGCTTGTAATAACTTATTTTCTTCGCTTCCCGGTTGTGGTTGATAGTTGTACTCAAACCGTACAGTAGGAGGTAAGCTCATCAAAATACTTTCAATGCGCCCGTTGGTTTTTAAACCGAAGATGGTACCACGATCATGCACTAAGTTAAACTCTACATATCTGCCTCTGCGTATTTCCTGCCAGTGTTTGTTTTCTGCAGTGTAAGCAGTTTGTTTTCTTTTTTCTACAATCGGAACATACGCATCAATAAATGCGTTGCCGCATTTTTGTGCAAACTCAATCCAGAAGTTCACATCCTTCTTTTCATCGGGACGTTGATGATCGTAAAAAATACCACCGATGCCTCTGCGCTCTTTGTTGCGATGCCAGTTTACAAAATAGTTATCGCACTCTTCTTTGAATTTCGGATAGAAGGTTGCATCAAATGCATCGCATGCATCTTTATAGGTTTGATGAAAATGTTTTGCATCTTCTTCAATCAGGTAATAGGGAGTGAGATCTGTGCCACCGCCAAACCATCGGTCAATCACTACATCGTTTTCGTTGTACAACTCAAACATGCGGTAATTGCAATGCACCGTTGGCACAAACGGGTTGATGGGATGAATCACTAAACTTAAACCACAGGCGAACCATTTGCTGCCGTTGATCTTTAACTGTGTTCTCATCGCATCTGTTACATCACCAAATACGATTGATGTATTTACTCCACCTTTCTCAAACACATTGCCATTGGCGATCACACGTGTTTTGCCGCCACCACCTTCGGCACGTTGCCATTCATCTTCCACAAATACAGCTTTGCCATCGCACTGCTCCAACGCAGCACAAATGCGATTCTGCAAATCGTGAATGAATGATATCCAGGTTTCTTTAACGTTCATAATTCTCGTGAGTGGTGAGTAGTGAGTCGTGAGTGCAAACTTTCGAAGTGGGTTCTACTCACGACTGACGGCTCACGGTTTATATTCCTTCACTGCTTCTACAAATGCTTTTGCATGATCAACAGGAACATTCGGTGTAATACCATGACCTAAGTTGGCAATGTATCGTTGTGTACCAAATGCGTCAATCATTTCTTTCACTGCTTTCTTGATCTCAGGAATGGGTGCTAATAATTTCGCCGGATCAAAATTCCCCTGAATGGTGATCTTGTTCTGCGTAAACTCTCTTGCCATTTGCGGCGTAATACACCAATCGATACCCACACCACTCGCTGCACTTTCACTGATATCTTTCAACGCATGCCATGTTCCTTTCGGAAACAGAATCACAGGTGCATCATCTTTCAATGCATCTGCAATCTGGAATAAATAGGGTTGAGCATATGTTTGAAAATCGGCTGGTGATAATGAACCTGCCCAGCTATCGAACACCTGCACCGTATCTGCACCGGCTTTTACCTGGTGCTTTAAATAAACAATAGTAATATCAGTAATCTTCTGTAATAACTGATGCGCCATTGCAGGTTGCGTGTATGCAAACTGTTTTGCTTTGTCCCACGTTTTGCTTCCTTTGCCTTCAACCATGTAACAAAGAATGGTCCACGGTGCACCCGCAAAACCAATCAATGGTACACGACCATTTAATTCACGTTTGGTTAATGCCAATGCATCATACACATACTTCAAACTTTCTTCTGCGCTAACAGTAATCAATGCATCAATATCTGTTTGTGTTTTGATGGTCTTTGGCAACGATGGTCCTTTCCCTTCTTCCATTAATACTTCCACACCCATCGCCTGCGGTATTACCAGAATATCACTGAAGATGATGGCTGCATCTACACCCACCTGATCAACCGGTTGCAAAGTAATTTCTGTTGCAAGCTCCGGTGTTTGACAACGGGTGAAGAAATCATATTTCTCCCGCAGCTTAATATAATCGGGTAAATATCTTCCTGCCTGGCGCATCATCCACACGGGTGGACGTTCTACCGTTTCTCCCCGGAGGGCTTTTAGTAATAAGTCGTTTTTAAGTTGAGTCATAAATAATAATTGTGAGTGGTTAGTGGCGATTAGCGAGTAACATTACTTGCCATTCACTACTTTCCACTAGCTGAAATATTCCATCGCCTGCCTCACCAGTTCTTCTTTCCCCGGTTCTTTGCCGATGATGATGGTATTGTTACAATATTGTTGGATTGTTTTTGCTGTAGTATTACCAATGGCAAACAAAATTGTTTGCGCAGGTACTTTATTGTTGCTGAAAAAACTGCTTACGGCACTGGGACTGTAAAATAAAACGGCCTGATACTCTTTACTTATTTTGTGTGGTGTGTGAATGGTTTCGTACACCAAAATTTCCTGCACTTCTATTCCTTTGCTGCGGAGGATGGCAGGTAATTCATCTCTGCGTTGTTCCCCGCAAAAGAAGATTACTTCATCTGCATCACTTTCTTCTGCAATACGTTCTGCCAGTTCTGCGGCGTTACCGGCTGTGCCAACTACGCTGTTTGTACCGAAACTTTCCTGCAGTAATTTTTTTGTGGTGTTACCCATGCAATAGATCACCCAATCGGGTTGTTGCCCATCCTGCCAGGCTACTACAGCCTCCACAGCATTCATACTGGTGAAGACAACAGTAGACGATTGCAGATAGGCCTGTTCAATTTCCTGCTGTACTTCTATTGTTTGAATCGGCTCTGTTTCTATAAAGGAAAGTTCATCAATGACAATGCCCTGTTGCAACGCTTCTGCAACAAGCGAACGGGACAGTGGCCGTGTAGATAATATGTGAATGTTATTTTGTGCCATTACGTATTTCGTCTGCAATGGCTTGTCCGCCACGGCTTAAAATTTGTTCTGCTGCATATGATCCAAGGTCTGATGCTTCCCAAACCGGCATCGTAATCTCAAATTCTGCTTTTTGTTTTCCATCAAGCGATAGGATATTACCTTTGAAATGTACGGCATCCTTTTTCATTTCTGCATAGGCACTGATGGGAGTTGAACATCCGCCAATTAATGCAAGCAGGAAATCACGTTCAATCTTAGTACAAAAATCACTATCAGCGTCATAAAAATGAACGCAGGCATCCAATGCAAAACTATCTTCTTCACGACAAACAACCATTATGGCTCCTTGTGCAGGCGCTGGCAACATCCAATCTAGTTCAATTGAATTTTTCGGGCGAAGACCAATGCGTTCCAATCCTGCTGCTGCAAAAATGGCCCCATGCCACTTGCTTTCTTTTAGCTTCCTGAGACGGGTATTTACATTGCCTCTTAAAACTTCTATTCGATCATTACTCGATCGGTTTAGCCATTGAGCTTTCCGACGAATAGAACTCGTAGCTATCGTTACAAATTCATTCAAGGTCATATCGTCCCATAGAGGCATTCTGAAACTGGAATGTTTTTCTTTCCCTTTTTTTACTTCAATTGAAATATAGTCTACTACAGTTTTTGCTTTACCTATTTCTAAATCAGGGTGAAAAACCAATAAATCTTTTGCCGACCCACGTTTCAACACCGCAGCTTGTATAATTCCTTTCGGCAATTGGGTTGGTACATCTTTCATCGAATGCACCGCAATATCAATTGTGTTGTTGAGTAAAGCAATATCAAGGCTTCTTGTAAAAATGCCCTGCACACCCATTTCATACAAAGGTGTTTTTAAATCGATGTCGCCTTCGCTTTTAATGTAAACGAGCTCGGCTTCGTAGTCATGTTGTGCAAGCAATTCCTTTACTGTTGTTGCCTGCCATACTGCTAATTGACTTTCCCTTGTTCCAATGCGGATAATTTGTCCCATTTTAATCTGTGCCGGTAGCAATAAACTCATTGATGGCTTCAATATAATAACAGCCACGCTGGTTTTGCTCTCTCATTTTTGAAGCCATGCCGTTAATGACCCGTTGAATTTTTTCATCGGTCTTGGTGCAGGCTGTATGATGCGGTTGCAAAGTTATATATAATGGGGAAGTGTGTATTTCTTTCAGCTTTGTTTTTACTGCTTTCAGCACAGGTACATGTTTGCGCATCTGGTACCAGTCCATAAATTCAGCGATGTGTTCGGCAATGATGGCTTTTGCTTTCGGCACTTCTGCTTCACGTTTTGCCAGCGTTTCATCTTTCAGTTTCGACAATTCATCTACATTCACCAATGTAATATTCGCTAATTCTTTTGCTGATTGCTCAACATTATATGGAATGGAAAGATCAATGATCAGTTTGTGATGCAATCCTTCCAGGTGCGATTTTAAAATGGTAGGCTCGGTTGCATTGGTGGCAACAAGAATAATATCAGCCAGCTTGATATGCTCAGCTAAATCGTCCAACGGTGCCGATTGTAAACCTAACTCTTCAGCGAGCGTGGTTGCTTTTTCTTCGGTTCGGTTGATGAGCGTAATATTTTTTGTGCCGAGATAATCCACTAAGTTCTTGCAGGTGTTACGGCCAAACTTACCCGTGCCCAGCAATAAAATCTTTTTATTCTTGATTCCTTTGATGTGCTTACGGATGTATTGTACTGCAGCAAACGAAACAGATACAGTACCATCACTCAATGCTGTGTTATTCTTGATGGCTTTTGATGATTGTAACATGCAGTTCACCAAACGCTCTGTAAATGCATCAATACGATCGTGCTGTTTGGCTTGTTTGGCAGCT
>CAYMSG010000275.1:0-5745 GCA_964392955.1 uncultured Chitinophagaceae bacterium
GCCACCACCAAGGATACCAATACGTTTCATGGCGGCAAAGATAAGGGAGGTATGGTAGTCCTGAGCGAAGTTGAAGGGCGCTCAGGGCAACATCCCGTTAATAAAAGATTATTTACTTTTGCTCCATGCATCCCGATTATGCCAATAAACGTTTCCACGATAAACGCAGCAACTATTGTTTGCTGATGGAAGTATTGGCCATTGACTCCAACTGATTGTTTGATGAGAGCCTCTTCAGGTGCGAACCGGCAGCGTATTCTTTTTTCAGAATTACAAAAACAATCGTCATGTCAACAATCACAGTTAACAAGCAACAGCCAATACAACAGGATTTTCTCCCCTTACATGGAACCGATTATGTAGAATTTTATGTGGGTAATGCCAAGCAGGCCGCTCATTTTTATATCACCGCATTTGGTTTTCAGCCATTGGCCTATGCCGGTCCGGAAACAGGAATGAAAGACAGAGCCAGTTATGTAGTTCGTCAAAATAAACTCACATTCGTATTAACCACACCGCTTCGATCCGGTAATGAAATAGCCGATCATATTTACAAACACGGTGATGGCGTAAAAGTGCTGGCGCTGAAAGTGGATGATGCGGCCTCGGCATTGGAAGAAACAACTAAGCGTGGTGCAAAACAGTACAAAGAGCTTACAACACTCACTGACAATGATGGTGAAGTAAAACTCAGCGGCATTCATACCTATGGCGATACAGTTCATTTATTTATCGAGCGCAGCAATTACAATGGTGTGTTCATGCCCGGCTATCGTGCATGGAGCAATCCTTATTTCAAAACAAGCGAAACCGGGTTGCAATATGTAGACCATTGTGTAGGGAATGTTGGCTGGAACCAGATGAACCCATGGGTTGCATTTTATGAAAACGTAATGGGCTTCCGCAATATTTTAAGTTTTGATGATAACGATATCTCCACTGAGTATTCAGCACTCATGAGCAAAGTAATGAGTAACGGTAACGGCTATGTGAAATTTCCGATCAATGAACCGGCTGAAGGAAAGAAAAAATCGCAGGTAGAGGAGTATCTTGATTATTATAATGGTGAAGGTGTGCAGCATGTAGCCTTAGCCACCAACAATATTGTAGAAACTGTAACTGCCTTGCGCAGCAGGGGAGTGGAATTTCTGCAGGTACCCACTACTTATTACGACGACCTGCTGGATCGGGTAGGGCATATTGACGAAGACCTGCAACCATTGAAAGAGCTGGGGATTTTGGTTGACCGGGACGATGAAGGATATTTACTGCAGATCTTTACCAAGCCGGTTGAAGACCGTCCTACATTATTTTTTGAGATCAGTCAGCGCAAAGGTGCACAGAGTTTTGGCAAGGGAAATTTTAAAGCATTATTTGAAGCCATTGAGCGTGAGCAGGAAGCCAGAGGAAATTTGTAAATCTACGGGGCAGTTTTACTGCCCTTTTTTGTAATGGTACAATCATACGTTTTGCAGATTACCCGAATACAAAGCAAAAACCACCAACAATTGTTCGTGTTATTGCAGAGTATTTATTTATATCTTATTTCACTTAATTTTATGCACATTTTGAAATATTTTTGCTGGCAAGCCGTTCACTAAAAATCCAGTATGCTCAAAAAAAGTATTTTCGTTGTTCTCCTGATTTCTCTTGCTGTCACAGGAAGTTTTGCTCAGTCCCCGTACGAAGGAGGCAGTGCTACACTCTCGGTTGCACGTAATTTCAAAGGCGCTTCATTATTTTCAAGAGTAGAAGATTCTTTAAAAAAGGAGTTGAAGGAAAAAGGTTTTCAGTGGCCTGCGAAATACATGTATGTCCGCTCGTTTAAACATGAGAAGCAACTGGAAGTATGGCTAAAAAACGACTGGTCTGAAAAATTTGAATTATTCAAGGTCTATAAAGTCTGTGCCACATCCGGCACGTTCGGTCCAAAACGTAAAGAAGGTGACAAACAGATACCGGAAGGATTTTACTACATCAATGAATTTAAGCCCAACAGCAATTATCACCTGGCATTGGGGTTAAATTATCCGAATGTTTCGGATGCTATTTTAAGCGATCATAATAAACCGGGTGGCGATATCTATATTCACGGCAATTGTGTAACGATTGGCTGTCTTCCCTTAACAGATTCGTTAATTGAGCAGGTGTATTACCTGGCATCTGTTGTGAAAGACCAGGGACAGGATTTTATTCCTGTTCATATTTTTCCTGTTCGATACGACAATGAAAGTGGTATGAAGCAGTTTGCATCCAAAGCCAAAAGCAAAAGAGGTGTAGAAGAGTTTGCGCAGCAAATACAGGATGCATATGAATTCTTTGAGGACACGCACCAGTTACCAACTATCATGATCGCTCAAAACGGAAATTATATTGTAGCAGGCGATCCTGAAACACCCAAAGTAAAACGTATTAAGGTAATTGAGACCAATAACAAAGTGAATCCGTATGCGGCATGGGAGTTAGAAGAAAAAGTGGATGTAGTTCCTTTTTATAAAGATGGAAATGCGGCATTACAAAAGTGGTTATACAACCTCAGTCAGGAATTGGTGCCAATGCTCAATGGCAATGCGTCAATTTCACTGCAGGTAGAATTTATTGTTGATAAGAACGGAAATACTGCTTTAGCCAATGTTATTCGGGGCGGACATACTGAATTAAATAAAGTGGTGAAAGCGAAATTCGAAAAAGAATTAAAGTGGCAACCAGCCACCAAAGGCGGGGAAGCAGTAAATACAAAACTGATACAGAACCTGAACATTTACGCTCCCGAAGATTTGTAGTATCTTCCAAGCTTAAACCACAACCCAACATCCAGCATTCATGTAAAGCGATCTGTACGCTGTGGAAAAACCCACCACATGAAACTTGGACAGTTTATTACTCTCTGCTTATCTCTTGCTGCTTTTTTTGCTCCGCAGAAAAGTGAAGGGCAAACTATATCAGGTATCATAAACCGGTATTATAATGTAACAGCCATTATTACTAATGGTACATACAATTCATACTCTTACACAGGTATCACATTGGATAATATTGCAGACCTGTCAGCCGGCGACCGGGTGTTAATCATTCAAATGAAAGGTGCAGCAATAGCTGAAACCAATTCTTCAGCGTTTGGAAATATCAATTCAATCGGGAATGCAGGCAAATATGAATTCGCATCTATTTGCGGGTTTTTGAATAATACAATTGTACTCAGTAACCAGTTATTGAATACATACGATGTTGCCAGTGTTCAGGTGATACGTGTCCCCGTTTTTACTGATGTTACAGTTACAGGCACTTTACTGGCAACAGAGTGGGATCCGGTAACCGAAACCGGAGGAGTTATTGCTTTGGAAGCAACGGGTACTATTACAATGAATGCAAACATCAGTGCCGATAGCGCTGGATTTAAAGGCGGGCCATTGTTTAGAAACACCACCTATCATTGCGGCCCTCAATCGGCATGGTATTATGGATTAACAGGAAACCAGGGAGCTCCGAAAGGAGAAGGGATTGCTGCGTTTATTACAAATAAAGAATATGGAAGGGGAAAGCAAGCAAATGGTGGCGGTGGTGGAAATGAAGATAATACGGGAGGAGGAGGTGGCGCCAACTATGGGGCAGGTGGGAACGGGGGAGATAAAATAGGCACCTGTGGTGCTGGCACACATGGTGAATCTGGTCTTGCCCTTAGTGGGCTTGGCTATTCTTCCATCAATAATCGGGTTTTTTTAGGGGGCGCCGGAGGAAATGGAGAAAGTAATAATGATTATGGTGGCGATTCTCCTTCTGAAGGCACCCCCGGTGGCGATGGTGGCGGGTTGATTTTTATTAAAGCCAGTGAATTAGTTGGAAATGGTTTTACGATCTCTGCCAATGGGGCACAAGGGGTGAATCCTTTTTTACCGGTTAAAACGGAAGCAGCCGGCGATGGTGGCGGCGGCGGTGGGGCTGGTGGCACAGTTTTGTTAGATGTATCTAATTTTTCGGGAAATATCACTGTTCAGGCCAGAGGGGCCAATGGAAGTAATGCCGGGTTTCAAACACAGTGCCCCGGTCCGGGTGGTGGTGGAGGGGGAGGCGTAATCTGGTCTTCATCATCATTGCCGGTAAATGTTACAACTTCTGTAACCGGAGGAGCGGCAGGTATTATTAAACCCACGGCCTCCGATCCTCCATGCGAAGGCTCATCCAACAATGCAACAGCAGGCAGCCCGGGTATTGTTCAATCAGGTTTTGTTGCACCGCAGGGAACCAATCAAATCAACTGTTCTATTTTGCCACTTGATTTGTTGAAACAGTTTTATGGTAAACGCAACAATACGAATGTGCAATTACACTGGGTATTAAGAAATAAAGAAGCCATTCAAAAAATCAGATTGGAAAAAAGAACGGGTCATGAAGCATTTAGAACGGTATATGAACAGTTCGATCCAATAGCCGGTAACGGTTTTTATGCAGATGAGAAAAATTACGTTAATGTTACCTATCGGCTTTCTGTATTCGCATTGAACGGAAAACGCCAATATTCAAATCATGTATTTATTGAAGCGGGCGAAAGAAGAACATTTCAACTTTATCCGAATCCTGCAAACGATCAGGTGACTATTCAGTTACCTGCGGGTTTCACTGGTAAAACAAACCTGGTTGTTACAGATGTAACCGGGCGACAGATCATCAATCAACAATTGTTTATTCAATCATTGCAGAACAGTACTATTGTTTCGGTGAAAGAATTGCCATCCGGTATTTATTATATCCGCCTGGAAAATAAAGAGGAGTCGTGTTCTGCTACACAGCTGAAGCAATAATCACAGCATCAACATCTGTACCGTTTCTGTACTCTGCTGTTTCAATTCAATGGTTTTACCAACAGTGAGTTTTTCAATGATCTCGTTGTTATAATGCCGGATGCTCAGCAGCGTTAACCCCTTCTCAACCTGCACATCAAACTCCTGCGAGCCTGCCAACGCCAGCTTTTCAATTTTATCGCTGCGGTCGTCCATACAAAGCTGTAAACTCACCGCATGTGTTTGAATAAGATTGGGTTTGATGTGGAGCTTCGCCATCATTTCATACAAGTCACTCATCGGCTGTTCACCAATGAACGAAAAATCTTTTGTGTGTAATTGCAGCAGCACCTGGTTTTGTTTCACAACAATAATCGGCGGAAGATTTTTTACGGTATGGTTATGGATCACCGTGCCGGGCAAACTTGCGTCTGCAAAACATTTTACGTACAGCGGAATATTTTTATTCTGCAGTGGTTTGATGGTTTTTGGATGAATCACTTGTGCACCATAGTAGGCCATTTCAATTACTTCATCATAATTCAATTCAGCAATGTATTGTGCATCTGCAAATTGTTTGGGGTCGGCATTCATTACTCCTTTTACGTCTTTCCAAATAGCTACGCTTTCTGCATCGAGCATATTTGCAAATACGGCTGCTGAATAATCACTTCCTTCACGCCCTAACGTAGTGCTTTCGTTTTCATCGGTACAACCAATAAAACCTTGTGTAATTACGATATTACTGGTTGCAAACAATGGCTTCACCAGCGTATTTACCTGTTGTTGGGTAAAATCAAAATCAATGGCTGCATCACGAAAATTATCATCGGTACGAAATACATCCCGCACATCGATCCAATGATTCTTCAGCCCGATCTCATTGAGATAGGCACTTACAATCGCTGTGCTGAGTAATTCTCCAAGGCAAACAATCTGATCGTAATAATAATCATACTCACGAACC
>CAYMSG010000276.1:0-5738 GCA_964392955.1 uncultured Chitinophagaceae bacterium
ATCAGGAAAACAAAGTACTGCTTGGCCATTTTGAAAATAAATCAACGAAGAAAATTGACATCATCAGTTCGCCTGAACTGCTTACCGAAACTCAGTTACAATCGTGGCTGAAAGGAAACAAAGCTATCCTGGTATTTCATTGTATGTGGGGACAGCAACGCTGGTTTCACAAAATAAAATATCTCAACACACTCGAAGAAGCAGCAGCCACTTCAGGCGTAAACGACGTAGCTGTTATTTCTTTTTTGTGGCATGCAGGCGCTTTGAATTATAAAGGCAACTGGAACAAAGCCTTTGAGAAGGGGCAATCGCTTTCTGCTTTACTGCAACAGGTCAATCAATTTTACAAGGGCAATACAACCGTACTTTGCCATTCAATGGGTAGCCGGTTTTTTGAAGGAATGTTACATGATCAAACGATATTACCGGTGTTTCAGCATGTGATCTTATTTTCTGCTGATCTTAGTTCTGACACCAGTGATCCGAGTTTTGTATCCATCTTAAACGCAACAAAACACATCAGCATATTTCAACATCGAAAAGATAAACCGTTGTTGATTTCATCACGTGTGCATGGTAATAATCGTATGGGAAGAACAGGGCCTGAGCCAGCCATCGCCAACCTAATAACTATTTATGATATGACCGATCATATCCATGGTTTCCAGAACCATGCACATATTAACAAGAAATGGGTAAAAGAAAAATTAATTACACAACTGTTCTGATCAGGAACCGGCGTATAAGCTTGCAGATTTTTAATCTCTGTTTATTTGAGATTTACCCATTAGTTTTTGCAAAAATGTAAGCAGCAGCACGCCGTTTAGTTGCCTGCTCATAGGCAAATGGGGACGTTCCGCATTAAAGCGGTGTAGCATTCTGTTTTGTAATTCTTTTTTCTGATTTTGAATACCAAAAAGCAGATCTGGATTCCATTCTTTGCGTAAACGGTCAAAGAATGATTGTGGAATAGGGGTATCGTAGTGCGGGAAGGAAAATAATTTTAATGGTTGCTGAAAGGTAGTACGTACATATTCTCCCGATCGAATTGTTTGCAATATTTGCTCATCTTCTGAAAGCAAATGATAATACGGATGATCCCAGCTATGTGCGCCAAGTTCAAATCCTTGCGCTGCTAACTTGTGCAGTTGCTGATGTGTGAGAAATGGTTTTTGGGTTGCCAGGTACTCTGTAAACGAAATCGAAAGGACAGCTGCTATATCATCAAGTAATTGTTTGTTTTGTTGTGTGATTTTTTTTAAAAACGGGATGATGTCCTGTACGGATTGCAGACCCGCCAACCCGGCGATTGCTTCGTGTTGCGTACCGGTTATTTGCTCTGTTTTCAGATGACCGATCAGCAGGCTGATCTTACACCGATAGAACAGTTCCCTGTTATCAATGAATGCAGGGTTTATGAAAAAAACAGCAGGTACACCTTTCTTCAAAAGAATAGGTGCTGCAACTTCATATAGTTCCCTGAACCCGTCATCGAACGTAAGCAGAAAGCTGTGTTTTGGAAGCCGGCTTCCCCTGTTTACTGCATCAGCAATTTCCATAGCAGATACAGGATGCAGGTGTTTCAGTAAATAATCAAGATCATCGGTAAACTGGCGTACGTTTTTATACGGGTAAAGTTGCTGAACATGGCTTACATTCTCGTTGGTTACAAGATGGTGATAAGGTAATAATGGGTAAGCAGCCGAAAATTTCTTTACAAGACTGGTGGGTAATAACGAAGTGGATTGGTAGTATATGTTTTTAAGCAGGCTCATTTTTTAGCACATCATCAATATAAATAACTTTCGTGTGTTCTGTCTTCAAAAAATCCTTACCAGCTGCTTTTATTTTCATCAGTGCTTTTATTTGCCGGAAAACGATGACCGGAACGTACAATAAAGCCTGTCCCATTCCTTTCTGCCTGCTTTGAGTCAGCACAATCAAAATAAACCCAACTACAAAAGCAAAAAGTGTAGCTACCCAAAACCAACCAAGCGCCGGATGAATAAAGAAATCGGTTGCCATAAAAAGGAGCGCAAGTAAAATTGTAATAAACAGTGGTGGCCGAAGAGCTGTAAAGGCAAAAAACATTTTATTAAAACTTCCCAGATTAAAGCCTGTAATAAACAGCCTCCTGTAAATTGAAAAATATTTAAAGTAAGTGTAGATCCATCTTGTACGCTGGCGCTCCAGTGTAGCACCATCATCTACCTTTTCATCATACACCAAGACATCTTCAGCAAAAGCCAGTTGTGGCAACAGGCGTATCAAATCGGCCTGAAGCTTTTTATCAAATCCCCCTAATGCATCTTTATACATTACCTGTTTGTAAAGATCAACTTTAATAGCAATGCCAAGCCCCAGTATGCTTGACGATAAGCCCAGTTCCATTTTCGCCTGCCTTTCTACAAAGCTGTTATAAATATGACCGATCGAATCAAGTTTTGCATAGATGGTTTCTGTGTTCTTTGACAGCATATGTGTTTGTACTGCGTCGAAGCCACAGCAGAAATAGGCGTTTAAATTTTGCAGGTAAAGTGGATGAACAAGATTGTCGGAATCAAACACAATCATCACTTCATGATTTCTTACAAAGTGATCAACTGCATATTTAATCGATTTGATTTTTGCATTCAGGGCTGGTTCGGGTTTTAACAGCACAATATTCGCATCGGCGACATGCAGATCACTGATATCGCAATCATCGGCTACTACATATAAAACAAAATTCCTGTATTGCTGTTTCCTGAATGAATCAATCAGCGGAAGAATAAAACGGGTGTCTTTATGCGCTGTAACAATCGCTGCAAAATCGTATTCTTTTTCTTCGAGTACCGGATATTTTTTACCGATCAGTTTCCTGTTGCGTGTAAAGCCGTAGTGTATGGCGAGCAGTGTGATGGGCAGCAGCATATATACTGCCAACACAAACTGTATACACAGAAAAACAACTAAAAGTATAGTAAGTGTCAGCTTCATACTATTTCTTTTGCCAAACTGTAACAAACCCGCCGGTAAAACTGTATGGCAAAAGTTCAGCTATTGCACAGTCCCATTTTTGTAAAAACTTCAGCCGTTTTGTGAAGAATGAAAACGGGAATACATCCTCTACAAAATTTGTTTTACCAAAAGTTACTATTTTAAATGCTGTATCATTTGCAAGCGATGAAAGTGTTTTCTTCGTAAAAAACTGGATATGTGTAAGATCATCTGCATCTGATTGTGCCGTTGTGCCTTTGTAACCCAATCCTGATTTGATCTTTTGTACCAGTTTCCACAACCAGTTGTTCTGTTTGCTGAGGTGAATAATTGGGCGTGTAACAAACAGCTCACGTGGACCTTTGCCGTTGGGCACTGTTACAATTAATACTCCTTCATTATGCAGAATCTCATGCAGGGTATTTAGTAATTTATCCGGTTCGTTCAGGTGTTCCAATACTTCGCTGCAAATAACAGCATGGTATTGCTGTCCATCAGCCACCACCTGCTCGGCACTTCTTACTTCAAAACTTACGTTTGGGTATTTGTTCAGGCTTTTTGCTTTTTCAATTGTTTTTGAACTGATGTCAATTCCTTTCACATTGAAACCGGCTGCACCAAGGCTGCGGGAAATGACACCGTTACCACAGCCTACATCCAGCACCTGTGCCTGCGCAGGCAAATGTTTTTGTAAGGTTTCAATAATAAACTTCAGCCGCTTTATATCGGCAATACGTTCAAATTCCATTGTGCATTAGTTTTGAGAACGTTTTCTTAAAACGTCTGAATATAAATCTTCGATATGTCTCGTCATAGTGGCTGCGTTAAAGCGCGTTGCAACGGTTGATTTTGCATTCTGCTGAAAGGTAGAACGCAGTTGATCGTTCTTGCCCAGTTCAAGAATGGCATTTGCTGTATTGTCAATAAGGTTATCCGTTTGTACCAGCCATCCGTTTACACCATGTTCTATAATTTCTCTTGTTCCATCAACATTTGATGCAATAATTGCTTTTCCCATCGACATTGCTTCCAGTAAACCAATCGGCAAACCTTCCCAAAGCGAAGGCAATATAAACACATCAGCACATGCCAGAACATCGGGTACATCCTGTCTGAATGTTTCAAGCGTTATGTGCTTACCGATACCGGCCTGCTCTATGAGTTGTTTGGCTTCTTCTTTCTGATCGCCATCGCCTACCATTAACAGATGCATATTTGCATTTTCCTTCATTACTTTTGCAAATGCCTGAATTAGTGTAAGCGGTTGTTTATGCAGTGTAAAACGGGCAATAAACAGTAACAGTAATTTATCTTCAGGAATATTCAGTTCAAGCCTTATATTTCTGTATTGATTCGCAGGATTGAATTTTTGTTGATCAATTCCATTATTCACAACCACCGATTCAAAAGCGGGAATTACATTTTTGCCGCTTTGTTGATTGGATGCTGAAACAGAAATATTTAATGCAGTGCGGGTTACAAGGTACTGCTCACCTTTGATTCGCAGATTGCGTACAAATGATTTTTGATCGGGATGAAACGACCAGCCATGAACTGTATAGATTACAGGGATGCCCAGCGATTTGGATGCCCAAAGAACATTTGAGTTTGCACGTGTTCCATGCGCATGAACCAGATCAACCTTTTTATCCCTTATAAACTGTTTTACTTTCTTCCAGATAAAAATGTTGAATGGTTTTGTGGTATGAATTACGTGGGTTTCAATTCCCATTTTTTGTAATTGATCAACCATAGGCCCGGGTGTAAACGAGAGAACAATTGGTTCAAAGCGGTTCTTATCTAAGTTTTCAACCAAACTCAGCAAGTGCGATTCACCACCTCCAATTTGTCCCTGGCGGATACATTCCAGTACTCTTATTTTTCCGTTTTTCTGCATTGCACTTTTTATTGCAGCACAGGTTTCGGTTGTATTCCCCAACCTTCGGGAAGTTTTTCAGCAATTTCAATATTGTGGAATTCTTTACTTTGTCTTGCGCCAACCACTTTTGCCCATTCTGCCATTCTGTGAATTCCTTGTGCAAGATCAATGCCGGTTGGGTCACCAAATACTTGGTGTGCTTTTGTATGATCGGAGTAAGCATGCAGCACTTCGTTTCTTGCTGCCAGGTAGTTAATGTTCGGTTTCGTGTCAAACTCTTTTGCCACAACTTCAGCCAGCTCATTTACTGTGTAGGGCTTGTCGGCTCCAATATTAAAGATCTGATTGTAGGAGGCAGGTACATTTACACATTTGGCAATTGGGATTGCTACATCATCAATATAGCTGAAGGCTCTTGTTTGCGTGCCATCGCCAAAAACAGTGAGTGGTTTATTTTGCATGATCTGATTCATGAATATGCCGATCACATTTCGATACTTATCACCAATGTTTTGATTTTCACCGTATACATTGTGTGGCCGGAAAACAACATAATCTAAACCAAACATTTCATGTGCAGCTTTTAAGTCAAGCTCAACAGCATATTTTGATACACCATATGGATCTTCCGGTTCGGGTTTCATTTCCTCCGTCATCGGTAATTGTCCTTTGCCATAAACGGCGATGGATGAGGTGAAAACAAAACATTTTACTTTATGCTTAACCGATTCATTGATGAGGTTGATACTTGCAACCAGATTTGTATTGTAGTTATAGCGACGGATGAAGTGTGACAATCCTTCAGCTGCATATGCAGCAAGGTGATACACATATTCAAACTTGTATTTGTTGAACAGGTCGGTGATCAATTCATGATCTG
>CAYMSG010000277.1:0-5713 GCA_964392955.1 uncultured Chitinophagaceae bacterium
TTGCATGAATTTTCTACTCACCGACTGGATCGTATTAATTGCAACGCTGCTTGCTGTAATCGCTTACGGCGTTTATAAAAGTCGTACCTCAAAAAACCTGGAAGGTTATTTTTTAGGCAACCGACAAATGCCCTGGTGGGTAATTCTGCTGAGTATTATGGGTACACAGGCAAGTGCGGTTACCTTTTTAACGGCTCCCGGTCAGGCTTATACCGATGGAATGCGGTTTGTGCAATATTACTTTGGTTTACCATTGGCAATGATCGTGGTATGTATTGCCTTTGTTCCTGTTTTTCATAAACTGAAATTATTTACCGCTTATGAGTTTCTGGAAAAGCGATTTGATTTAAAAACAAGAACGTTTACATCGTTCCTGTTTTTACTGTCAAGAGGATTAAGCACGGGTATCAGCATTTTTGCCCCTTCGCTTGTATTGAGCAGCATGTTGGGCTGGGATATTTATGCTACCAATTTAGTAACCGGTGGTTTGCTGATCGTTTACACAGTAACAGGTGGTGCAAAAGCAGTAGCCTACACACAGCAGTTGCAATTTGTAATTATTTATGCTGCCATGTTTATTGCAGGATATTATGCCATCACTTCGTTACCACAGGGAATTGGTTTTACCGATGCACTGCATATTGCCGGTAAAAGCGGAAAGATGAATGTGATCAGTACCGGTGTAACAGAAACCGGGTTTGATTGGAAAGACAAATACAATATCTGGAGTGGTGTGATCGGCGGTTTCTTTTTGGCTTTGAGTTATTTTGGAACCGATCAAAGCCAGGTGGGGCGTTACCTAACGGCGAAGGATACACGTGAAAGCCGTTTGGGTTTGTTGATGAATGGATTGGTGAAAGTACCGCTGCAGTTTTTAATTCTGCTGATTGGTTGTTTGTTATTTGCTTACTATTCATTTTTTAAGGCACCGGCGTTTTTCAATAAAACACAGGAAACTGTTGTGTTGAAAAGTGAATATGCGCCTGCGTATAAAGAAGCCACCAGTTATTACCTTCAATTGCAGGAACAAAAAAATGCAGCCGCCCTGGCATTGACTAACGCAAGAAAAAGTGATCATCCTGCCGGAGTCGATATGGCGAGACAAGAGCTGCAGGATATTGAAAACAAGAGTAAGGCTGTACGGGATGAAATGAAAGAGCTGATCAAAAAAGCGGATCCAAATGCAGACACCAACGATACCAACTATATTTTTCTTCGCTTTGTGGGTGATGTATTGCCAACAGGATTAGTTGGTTTGATCATCGCCATTATTTTTCTTGCTGCATGGGGAAGTATTGCTGCTGCATTGAATTCACTGGCATCCTGTACCATGTGTGATTTCCACCAGAAGTTTTCAAAAAAACCATTAACAGAAAAAGAGGAATACCGTTGGGGTAAAATATACACCTTGTTCTGGGGTGTATTTTGTATGGTGATCGCATTCTTTGCTTATAACTTAGGAAACAGTTTAATTGAAGCAGTAAATATTCTTGGCAGTTGGTTTTATGGTACAATACTTGGTATTTTCCTGGTTGCATTTTATTTGAAGCGGGTAGGAGGAAATGCTGTTTTTACAGCGGCTGTTATTTCTGAAGTAATTGTTATTGCTGTGTACTATATGGATGTGATTTCATTTCTTTGGTTGAATGTCATTGGTGCTGTAGCGGTGATTATTCTGTCGCTGCTAATTCAACTATTTACAGAAAGGAAAGCAGCTTGATTTGCTGAAATGCAGTTAATTTTGAAACATGAAGAAGACAAACCGTATTTTATTTTTTGCAATTGCTTTGATGTCAGTAACCGGTATGAGTTGTGCCGACGATTGCGGAAGAACCGACTGTGGAAACCCGATTCCTCCAGGCTTTTCTTTTCGGTTGGTCAATAGTGCAGGACGTGATTTAATTGGAAGCCCCGTTAAAATTTATGACTCAGCAAATGTGAAGGTTCTTGGTAAGCGGGCGGCAACAGGGGCCGTTGAAAATATCAGGCGTGCATATCAAGTTGTTGCTGACACAACTTATATTGCCGGTTTCTCGGTTTCAAAAGATTATTCCGTTTATTACATATCTATCAACAATAGTATTACTGACTCTCTTGTGTTTGGATATAATAACCGGCAAACCGAGTGTTGCGACAATAGTTATTTTTCATTGAACAAAGTGAACACGTCCGATATCGCTCCACCGTTGGCACTGCCGCAAAGTGGATATCCAATCATTAAATAAATGAAATGATCACAAAAAAACCTCACAAGAATCTTGTGAGGTTTTTTTATGTAAAACAATCTGAATCTTATTTCAGCTCTTTCTGTAATTTTTCATTCAACGCAACATAATCATCGTTCTTAGCTGCTTTTGCCAGTTCCATCGACTTTGCTGATACTGTCATCGCTTCTGCTTTTTTACCCAGCTTGGCAAGAGCTTTTGCTTTTTGATAATATACCCAGAATGCATTCGGGTTTTGTTCAATGGCTTTATCAAACCATGCCACTGCCTGGTTCAGATCTTTGCCATTATCAGCATAATAAGCTGCTGCTGCAAAATAAGGACGATTGTCCTTTGTCATAATGGTTTCAATCTGCTTCATCACTTTGCCATCAACATCAGTTGTGATTGGTAATGCAACAAGCGTTTTATCCCAGGCAATCATCAGTTCAAGACTATTGTCTTTAATGTTTTCGAACGACATGCCAAATGTTTCAAAACTCCAGGGAAGTGCCATGGGTTTTACCTTTACACGTACTACATCCATATCCTGTTTGTAAGCAGCGGGTGAAGTAACATCGATTTGTTTACTGATGATGATGGTCCACTCGTTTGCAGAAGGGATCGATAACAAGCCATATTTCCCGGCAGGAATTTTTGTTCCGCCAATCATTACTTCATCAGAAAAAGTTAATGTAGTAGCGCTGTTGGCACCTGTACGCCATACTTTATCAAAAGGAACCAGGTCGCCAAAAATCTTACGTCCTTTCATATTTGGACGGCTGTACGAAAGTTCAATGTTTCCCAGTCCAAAATCCTGTTTTACAGTTTGCGTTGTAGATGGCTGGGGCGTTCTGAGTTGTTGTGCTTCAGTCATTACAAGTGCGCCCATGCAAATGGCAGCGAGAAGTAATTTTTTCATATACCAATGTTTATTTAGGCAGCAAAGGTAGGGAACTGAATGAAAGCCGGAAGAAGAATTGATGATTTGCAAAAATCAGAATTGAACGGTGAAGCGTGCCCGTTCCTTTTTACCTGTTTTTGACTTCCACTTAGGCCCTTCTTTAATGAGGCGGATGGCTTCCTGGTTGCAGGTTTCGCAGGTGGAGCGTTCTACTTTAAAATTGGCAATACTTCCATCCGGATTTACATCAAACGAAACCTCTACTTCCTTTTCGGTTTGTATTTCACCAAACCGTCTGATTTCATTGATATTATCCAGACGGAGATTGTTCATTACGTATTTCGAATAATTATTCCAGCCATCAGCAGGTTCGCTTTCCAGCTCTGTAATTTCATGCTGCATGGCACTGGGTCTGTTCCGGTTGCGCAGGTACAACTGATCACGGGTTGGTGCATTGGCAATCACCGCTTCATCTTTCAAGGCAATGCGTTGCGGTTGATTTTTACGGATCGCTAACGTTGCATTAGAATATCCAACCGATCTTGTTTCAATATTCAATACCGAGTCTTGAGCCACCAGCACAAAATTTCCTTTTGCATCAGCATAAGTACCAACACCGCTCGTTACTTCAGTAATATTTGCAAACGGAAGTGGGTTATTGTTTTCATCCACCACTACACCGGTAAATTTGTTAAGTGGGGAAGCTTTTGTTTTTGCGTTGGTTTCCATGCGTCCTTTTGCAGTAGCTTCCTCTTTCTTTTCAGCAACAACAACAGCAGGAGGCGGATCACTTGCTACTTCTGTGTTTTTTGCCGGTTCCATATCAGCCACGTCAACATCATTGTTGACGGTTGCCGGCTCAACGGGTGAAGAAGGCAAAGGTTGTTTCTCTTTTACTCTTGGAGGAACAGCAGGCAATACTGCTGCAGGTTTTGTTTCCTGAACAGCAACAGCCGTTGAATCAACAACTGTTTCGTTTGTAACTACTGTATCTATTTGTTGCTTCTCAATAACAGCAGTGGTTTCAACAGGAGATGGCTGATTCAAGAGAAAATAAAGTCCTGCTGCTGCTGATCCAATGATTACAACAGCCGCCGCCATACGCATCCATGGACGGAAGAAACCGGTAATCAGTTTGCCGTTTTCTTTTTTGGGAGAGAGTCGTTCTTTAATGACCGCAAGATCTGTTTCAACGGAACGTTTGCCAACAATTGTTTGGTAACCATCTACCGCATCAGCCAGCATAGGATCGTCCATCAAGGCTTCTTCAAAGGCATGCATCTCCGCAGCATTCATTTGCCGGTTGAGGTAACGTTCAATATCGTGTGCGTTGTAGTTGATTCGTTTACTATTTACTTCTTATTAAATATTATCGGCTGCTTTTTTGTCCATACAAAGTTTCAAATTTCTTCGTCCATTTTGTATATAACTCCTCACTTTATTCCATTCAATACCCGTTTGTTCGGTTATATCGTTGTAGCATTTTCCTTCCAGGTAAAACAAAGAAACACAGGTTTTTTGTTCGGCCGGCAACTGTTCCATGCATTTTTCCATGCTGTTGAGCTGTTCTTCTTTCTCCTGTACAGCAGTCAGATGCAGCATTTCATCGCTTTGCATAAATGAATCCGGAATTTCTACGGTCTGCTGGCCTTTTTCTTTCCGTAACTGCATCAGGCAATGATTCCGGCTGAGGGTGTAAAGCCAGCTTTTGAAATTACTTACCTCGTGTTGCTTCAATTTGGGGATCAGTTCTTCATAAATATTGATCACGGCATCTTTGGATGCTTCCGGGTCTTTCAGGTATTTCAGGCACACACCATAAATCAGTTCCATGTAGCGCTGATAAAGGGTGCTTAATACATTCAAATCAGCATTGGTCCGGTAGAGTTGTACCAGCTCTGCGTCAGTAAATGTGGTTTCGTCTTTTCCCTTTATAAATGCCAAGCCAAACAGGTTGAGGCGGGAAGTTAGGTAAAAATATTTTTTTGAATTGTTGTGTAATTCAGAAAATGCCTGCATCCACTTCTCAAATCTCAACTTATGCGTTACATATTCACCACCCTCATTTTTGTGGCTACATTATTCAGCACTGCATTTTATGAGCCCGTACTTGTTACCGGTAAAGTAACCGATGAAAATGGTGCTGCTATTGCCGGCGTTTCGGTTACCGAAAAAGGACAAGCAAAAGGAACCGTTACTGATGCAAATGGTAGTTTCAGTTTAAAAGTAACATCGGCAAAAAGTATATTGTTGTTTCAGTATGTTGGCTACGAAACACAGGAAGTACAATTGAAAAATCAACAGTCGGTGAGTGTAAGCATGGTGCCTTCTGCACAGGCCATGCAGGAAGTAGTAGTGCTTGGATATGGTACAAAAAGAAAGAGGGTAATGACAGATGCAGCACCTTCGTCAATTTATGGATCACGTTCTCCCGGAATACGGTTTCGTGAAAGCGAACCTTACAACACTGAAGATTACGATGGTATCGTTGAAAACCGTTTTCGTAAAACAACCAACGAACCGCTTTCCACTTTTTCAATTGATGTAGATGGCGCATCGTACAGCAATGTGCGGCGTATGATCAATTACGGGCAATTGCCTCCTG
>CAYMSG010000278.1:0-1292 GCA_964392955.1 uncultured Chitinophagaceae bacterium
ATCACAACAATAATCCATCATATTTCATTGATCATTGTTTGAAACAGATTTGATGTAAAAGGATTGTGTTATGAGAAAAACTTTGCTTGCATTTCTTCTTCTTTGCTTTGCTGTTCTAGCAGGCCAGGCACAGCTTTTATCTACCGATATTGCATTCCCGACCGATGCAAGTACCATTGTTGTAACAGTGGATGCCAACAAGGGTAATAGAGGACTGTTGAATCATACTGCATCGGATGTATATGTACATACAGGCGTTATTACAAATCTCAGTGCAAATCCTACCAGTTGGAGATATGTGAAATTCAATCAGAATTTTAATCAGCCTAATGCGGCCTTGCAGGCTACTTCCATCGGAGGGAATAAATGGCAGTTTACCATTCCTAATATTCGTGATTATTACGGTGTACCTGCGGGTGAAACAATTTTACGTGTCTCTATTTTGTTCCGCAGTGGCAATGGTTCACTCGTTCAGCGGAATTCAGATGGCAGCGATATGTACATCCAGGTGTACCCGGCCAATGCATTTGCACTCAAGTTTACTTCACCGGCCATGCAGCCAACCTACAATCCCATTCCGGAGCCGGTTGCTGTGGGTGCATTGCCTTTTAATGTGCCGGTTACAGCCGTAAGCTCAAAAAATGCCAACTTAACCATCCGCTTTAACGGTAACCAGATCGGTACAGCAGCAGCTGCACAAACAGTAAGCGGAACAGCGAATGTTACAGCCAACTGTGATCAGCAAATAACCGCTGAAGCAAATGACAACGGTACCATCTTACGTGATACCATCAACTTTTTTGTGCCACCAGCTACGTATCCAACCGGTGCACGACCTGCAGGCCGCAAAGATGGAATTACGTATGAAGACGGCAATACAAAAGCAGTGCTCATCCTATATGCCCCGTTAAAAAATAAAGTATCAATCGTTGGCGATTTTAATAACTGGACAGAAACCTGTTCGAGCCTGTTGAAAAAAGATGGTGATTATTTCTGGACGGAAGTGACAGGGCTTACACTGGGTCAACAATACAGGTACCAATACAAAGTAGATGATACCATTCGGGTAGCAGATCCTTACAGTGAACTGGTGCTTGATCCCAACAACGATCAGTTTATCTCTGCCTCCACTTATCCCAACATGCCGGCCTATCCAACGGGTAAAACAACCGGCGGTATTGTAGGTGTACTTACACCCGGCGAAGCAGTGTATAACTGGACAAGCAACAGTTATGTTCGTCCGGATAAGCGTGACCTGATGATCTACGAATTACTGGTTCGTGATTTTACAG
>CAYMSG010000278.1:1302-5704 GCA_964392955.1 uncultured Chitinophagaceae bacterium
TAAAAGATACACTCAACTATATCAAGAATCTTGGCTTTAATGCAATCAAGCTGATGCCATTCAATGAATTTGATGGCAATGAAAGCTGGGGTTATAACCCGATGTATTTCTTTGCACCGGATAAATATTATGGCAGCAAGCAGGCATTGAAAGCATTTATTGACCAGGCGCACAACCTTGGTATTGCAGTGATCCAGGATATTGCATTGAACCATGCAACAGGTCAGTCGGCAATGGCAGCGATGTGGTGGAACCCAACATTGAATCAAACAGCCGCCAACAATCCTTATTTCTACCAAACTGCACAGCATCCGTTCAATGTATTTCACGACTTCAATCATAATGTAGCACCCACGAAATATCTCACCGAGCGGTTTATCCAGCATTGGCTAACGGAATACCGTATCGATGGTTTTCGTTGGGATCTGAGTAAAGGATTTACGACCAACTTTACCAGTGATGTTAATGCCTGGAACCAATACAATCAGGGTCGTGTTGATATCTGGCAGAATTATTACAACGTTATGCAGACAACATCTGCCGGTTCGTATTGTATCCTGGAGCATTTGGGCAACAATGATGAAGAAGCAGAACTTGCAAAAAGAGGAATGATGTTGTGGGGAAAAATGACGTTTGAGTTTGCCGGTAACGTAAAAGGGGTTTCAGGTGAATCGAATATCAATAACGCATATTGGAGAAACAGAAATAACTGGAGCGATGCACTTTTGAGTGACAAACCTCATCTCATTACGTATGCCGAAAGTCATGATGAGCAACGCATCATCTACAGTTCGTTGAATGATGGGAATACAAATACATCCAACCCATCACACAATCCAAAAGATACAACCACTGCCTTACGACGGAAAGAAGCAATGGCAGCAATCTTAATGGGTATTCCCGGACCGAAAATGATCTGGCAGTTTGGCGAGTTGGGTTATGATTACAATATCGATTTCAACGGCCGCACAGGTAACAAGCCGGTACGCTGGGATTATTTCCAGCAAACACGTCGGAAGCGTTTGTATGAAACGTATGCAGCCATGGCGAAACTGCGGAACCTGTACAAGAATACATTCCGTACGCCTAATCTTGCATTGGGAACAAACCTTGGGAACAACCTCGTGAAAACCATTGTGGTGGATCATGCTGATCTCAAATATGTAGTAGTGGCCAACTTTGATGTGGTACAGCAAACGCCGGTTGTTACATTTCCTGCAAACGGAACATTTTATGATTATACCAATGGAGGAACTATTTCAGTATCGGGTAACCAACAGGCCATTGTGTTGGGACCTGGTGAATACAAAGTGTTTCTTAATCAGAATGTATCAGGTGGAGTAGTGACGAATATCAGGGATCTGATTGCAACAAATGCAGATTTTCGGCTCGGCATTTATCCCAACCCTGTACAGCAATCGGCCATTGTAAAATACGAGTTGCCCAAGAGCGGTAAAGTGAGTGTGCAACTGATGAATCTGCAAGGGCAGGTGTTGGCCTCTAAGAACATGGGTTTCCAGTTAAAAGGGTTGCAGTTGTTTGAACTGGATCGCAACAGTTTTGCTGGTATGCCATTAACAGCCGGTCAGTATGTGTTGCAGGTGCGGGTTGATAATCTTGTACGTTATGAAAAACTGATGGTGCAGCAGTAGAGACATGGAAGCTGTCTTAATACGCTGCTTGTTTTTTGAATCAATGAACGTGACTGTTTTTGTTGAAAGTTGCTGCAGGAGCAGAAATGAACAATTAACAAACGAACGGTTTGCACGTGAATCGATATAAATTGTAAATTCTAAAACCCACTATTGATTATGACTCTTAAACGAATGCTTGCCAGGGCAGGAGCGTTAGGCTTTCTGCTGATGGTTTTTGCAATGCATGTGTTTGCCCAAAGCAAAACTGTTACGGGGAAAGTGACAGACAGCAGAGACGGAACACCAGTAGCGAATGCTTCTGTTACTATCAAAGGAACCAACCTGGGCACTACTACTGATGCAGGCGGTAACTTCCGGTTGGCCGTTCCCGATAACAATGCGGTGCTTGTTATTTCTTCTGTTGGTTTTTCGGAAACAGAAGTTGTGGTAGGCGCACAAACCGATCTTTCCATTACAATGACCTCCTCACAGGGTACCTTAAACGAAGTAGTGGTGGTTGGTTATGGTACACAGCGTAAGAGAGATCTCTCTGGTGCTGTTGCCACTGTATCATCCAAAGACTTTGTGAAAGGGGCACTCCAAACGCCCGAGCAATTGATTGCCGGTAAAGTAGCCGGTGTGCAAATTACACCTAACAGCGGTGCGCCCGGCAGCGGAAGCCGTATTCGTATTCGTGGTGGTGCTTCATTGAATGCAAGTAATGATCCGTTGATTGTAATTGATGGTGTGCCGGTTGATAATGGGAACATTTCTGGTGCAACCAATCCGCTGAACCTCATCAATCCAAACGATATTGAAACCTTTACGATCTTAAAAGATCCATCAGCAGCCGCTATTTACGGTTCTCGTGCATCGAATGGTGTTATCCTTATCACTACCAAGAAAGGAAAGAAAGGAAAAACACGTTTTAACTTTAGTGCTCAGGGTTTTGTACAAACACCTTCCGGTAAAGTAGATGTGTTAAGTGCTGATGATGTACGTTCGATTGTTACAGCAAGGGGAACAGCTTCGGACATTGCAAAGTTAGGAAAAGAAAGTACTGACTGGCAGGATGAAATTTTCCGCAATGCGTTTGCACAGGATTTCAACTTAAGTGCTACAGGTGCATTCGGAGACGGGAAACTTCCTTTCCGTATTTCAGGTGGTTACTTAAACCAGGACGGTATTTTAAAAACAGGAAACTTCCAGCGTTTAACTGGTGCCATCAACCTCAGTCCCAGTTTCTTTAATAATAAACTGAAAGTTGATCTGAACCTGAAAGGGGCACGCACTACCAATGCATTTGCCAACGAAGGTGCCATAGGGAATGCTGTTACGTTTGATCCTACCAAACCGATTTTTTCCGGGACACAACAATTTGGCGGATATTGGGAGTGGGTTGATCGCAACACCACTAATTTACCAGAACAATTGTCGAACCGTAACCCTGTTGGATTGTTGAATCAACGGGAAAATACAAGTGAAGTATATCGTAGTATTGGAAATATACAATTCGATTACCAGATACCATTTGTGAAAGGTCTTCGTGCAAATCTGAACCTAGGTTATGATGTTTCACAAGGAGATGGTGTAAATATTGTTACTGACAGTGCAGCTGATAATTATCGTCGGAAAGGAGTATATAACCGTTACCATCAGCAACGAAATAATAAGCTGATGGATTTTTACTTTAATTATGTAAAATCATTGAACAAGATCAACAGCCGTGTTGATTTTACAGCGGGTACCGGTTACCAGGATTTCGAGTTTTACAGCTTTAACTTTCCTGACAAGAGTTATTACGGAGATAACATCAGCGAACCTGCTTTTATTTCCCAGAACCCTGGCTATACGATGATCTCTTATTACGGACGGCTTGTTTATTCTTTAGCAAATAAGTACACCTTTACTTTAAATGCACGTACAGACGGTTCGTCCAGATTCAGTAAGGAAACCAGATGGGGCTTTTTCCCTTCAGCAGCGGCTGCCTGGCAAATCAATGAAGAGAATTTCCTGAAGAATTCGAAAGTGGTTTCTAACCTGAAACTGCGTGCCGGATATGGTGTTACCGGTCAACAGGATGGTATCACATTGTATGGATATATTCCTGTATATGGCCAGAGTGATAACCAGGCACGCTACTTACTTGGCAATACTTATTATAACATGCTGCGACCTGCTGCATATGATGCAACATTACGTTGGGAAACTACCACTAACATCAATGCAGCCATTGACTTTGGATTTATTGACAACCGCATCAACGGTACAGTAGAAGGGTTTATCCGGAAAACTGAGGATCTTTTAAGTGAAGTGCCTATTCCATCGGGTTCAAATTTTACCAATCGCCTTGTTACGAATGTTGGAAACATAGAAAGCAAAGGTTTGGAAGTTACTCTTAATGTTGTTCCTGTTCGTACGAAGAAAGTAGAGTGGGAAATTGGTGCCAATTTCACCTACGTTGTACCTGAAATCACCAATCTTCTATTAAACCCCGATCCTAATTTCAAGGGTGTGGAAGTTGGAGGTATCAGCGGAGGTACAGGCAATACGATTCAGCGTCACATTGTTGGTCAACGTCCTTATTCGTTTTATGTGTATAAACAAATCTACGATGCCAATAACAAACCGATTGAAGGATTGTATGAAGATCTGAACCGTGATGGTATCATTAACGAAAATGATCTGTATATCTATCAATCACCTGACGCAAGATATTTCTTAGGTATTACTTCAAACATTACTGTCGATCGGTTTACGGCCGGATT
>CAYMSG010000279.1:0-5677 GCA_964392955.1 uncultured Chitinophagaceae bacterium
ACCTTCCCATTTCAAACAGTTGAAAGAAAACAAGCGTAAACCACTCGACAAAATTACAGACTGAATCACTCCCGGGCTCTATCCCGAAATTATATACATCTTCCTCCTTATTCTATAACAACCGGCCTTCTGTCTCTTTCTAATTTTACATCGTAAACAACCCGGTATCGTACCGGAAAAATAATTGAACGATTAAATTTTGAAAGATGGACGCATTAACATTCAAAACAAACATTAAGTGCGCTGGCTGTATTGCAAAAGCAACTCCTTTTCTCGACAAAGTAGCAGGTAAAGACAATTGGGAGGTGGATATCACAAACCCTGAAAAGATTCTCCGTATTGAAACAGACGAATCCATCACTTCGCAAGACGTTATAACAGCAGTAACAGAAGCCGGCTACAAAGCCGAGCCGGTGCAAACTAATAAGTAACGTTGAAGAATTACTTTACAGCAAAGGCGATTAGTCCGTGAAATATTCAAGCCCTGATTCTATTTTTCAAGAAAAATTATCTTGATAATAATGATTAATGAATCTCCATTTGAACGGACTCATTCGCCTGATAATTTGATATTCGTTTTTAAATGATAAAAAATGGAAACACTCTCTTAAAATGAAACCTGTTTAGTCCATTTTATGCTGTCGATTTACATCGTGCAGGAGTGTCCATCTGTGGCCAACTCTATAATCTCTGAGCACTCCCCACCCCGGCGTGAAAACAAATCCATTATTTGTTACTCGCTCGATACTCCTTCATCGCCGCATGATACACACTCGCCCCCTTTTTCAACTTCGCAGCATACGTTTTCTTTTTTACCGGGTCATGTAAAATACTCTGCGGATACGCAACAGCTTTCGCAAACGTCTTTTGGTTGGCTTTCTGTGCCTTGCTGGGTTTCACATGACTCATATCCGGGTACTTGGTAATCACAGTCTTTTTTCCATACTGCTTCAGAACAAACTGCTTCCCGATCTGCCCTCTCACGTTTCGTAATAACAAACTGCTTGTACTTTGTGCCATATGTTCAGGTTTAAGTACCTCTAAGCTAATCTTTCAGGCTGGCAAATGCAAGCATCCTTCGTTTATCCTACGTTTATCCTTCGTTTTTACAGGCAGTAACAGCCCTGTATGCAGGCAGATTACAGCATAAAAAAGGGGTATGCTTCAGCACCATCAAAACCGGGAGGAAACAAAAATCCCTCACTTTTGAAAGTGAGGGATTAGAAAGAAAACCTTGTTTGTGACCGCGTCAGGATTCAAACCTGAAACCTTCTGATCCGTAGTCAGATGCTCTATTCAGTTGAGCTACGCAGCCATTCCGTTTAACGGGCTGCAAATATAAGACGGTTGGTTTGAAATTTGAAATCTTTATCAAAATCTGTGTAGAAAAAATAAAAATCCCCCTTTTTATGGGGGATTTTTCAATCAACAGTAGAAGATCGTTTAAAACCGGTAGCCCAGCGATAGTCCAAAACCGGTGTTTCGCAAAGCCGTTTTATTATTTGTCACCCCTTCAATTTCGGGATTGATCTTGGCAAGACCTAATTGAGAATTTAACTGGATGCTGAGGTTATTACTCAGTTCATACCCAAATAAAAGATTGGCACCTGCATCCATACGGCGAAAATAAGGATCGCTGATCGCCTCGGCTGCTGTAATTGTGTTTTTGAAACGGATGGTTGTTTTATCACCATCTGGTTCGGTTACTTTTCCGGCAACAGCAAAACCAACATAAGGTCCAACACCCAATAACAAATGACCCGAACCTAACAGGGGTTTAAACAGGAATGTTACCGGGATATCAAGGTACGACACATTCACATTGTCATTCGATCCTTTTTCTTTCGCACCCTTTCCTGAAAACAACACACCCGGCTGTATATAAAATTCATCAGCCAGTGGAATATTTGCAACAACACCGGCCTGCAAACGAGGCACTAATTTATTCTCCAGTTTATTATCATTAAAATCCCTGCCATTCACATTCTGCAGGTTCACACCTGCACGTATTCCAAAACTCACACCCGATGCGGTTGCTTTGGTTGACTGTGCACTTACCATATAAACTGTACCTGTAAAAAACAATGCTGTTAAAAAAAATATCTTTTTCATATAAACTGATTTACTTTTTTAAATGGATGAATAATTTTTTTATTTACCGCTGTTTGCTTCCTTTTCAGCATCCGATTTCATTTTTTCGTTGGCTGTAATTAAGAATTCTACACGACGGTTTTGTGCCCTTCCCTCTTCGGTATCGTTTGTATACTTTGGATATTTTTCACCCATGGCCCGGGGATTCATCCGTGAGTTGGGAATACCTCTGTCTATTAAATAGATCATCACTGCGTTGGCACGGCGTTGCGACAGTGCTTCGTTGTAGGCATCCGATCCTTTACTGTCTGTGTGCCCTTGTATTTCGATGTTGGTATCAGGATATTTCTTTAAGATGGTTGCAAGATCGTTCAGGCTTGTTTTAGCTGCGGCTTTTAAACCCGATTGATCAAAATCAAACAATACTTTACTTTCAAATTCAACTTCAATTCCTTCACCTACACGCTCCACTTTTGCGTTGGGTACTTGGTTCTTGATCTCTTCGGCCTGTTTATCCATTTTTTTGCCAATTAATACACCGGCTGTTCCGCCAACAGCGGCTCCGATAATTGTTCCCAGTGCAGTGTTGCCCGATGCCCGGCCAATAACAGCCCCCATGGCGGCGCCACCTGATGTACCAATAATGGCACCTTTTTGTGTTTTGGTCATGCCTTTACATGCTGCTAATACAATACTTGCTGCAAGGAGATAATAAACGATTTTGGTTGTCTTTCTCATATAAAAAAATTTGTTCTACCCTCCCTTGCCAAAGATTGTGCCAGCAACAGCAGTTAAAAAAATAAGAGCCGCTTTTGGCGCTCTTTATGTCAGAAAGACAACAGGTTGTTATTTGATCAAGTTCAATGCATTCAGCCACCCTGTTCGCTTTCCGGCCCAACCGCTCACAAATGCTTCCGGTTTCAAACCGCCTTCGAAACTTTTCAACAAACCGGTTGCCGCACTCATGGTTTTTACCGTATTGGCAGTATTGATCAGGTTCTGCACATTAAATCCTTTCTTAAACATGTCGGGCTTGATAAAACCGGCCAGCGATGCAATGGATTTTCCAACACCCACTGCGTCTTTCACTTTACCGGCTGTGCTCAGGAAATTTCCTTTTTCACCGGTCCATGAGCTGAGAAAAGAAGTGGGTTTGATCGCATTGGTAAATTGTGATACCAGGTTACCAATAGAACCGGTACCTGACACTTTTGGAATTTGAGCAATACCCGTTGCTGCAACAAACAGCAACAGAGCAAATGCAAAGGTGAATTTTACTTTCATAAACAGATAATTTTAAATAATAATACAACGAAAACTATTGCATAGTTCAGGTTAACAGAAATTTATTCCATACCCGGCTGCTTTAACTGCCATCCCGTTTTTTTCTTTTCATCCAGCACCATTTGTTTTACATCGGCCAGCAACTTTTTTGCATCGTACACAATGCCATCTTTAATGGTATATTTTACACCGCCTGCACGCACCACTTTGTTTTCCGCATTTAAGCGTATGGCACCAGTACCATACAGCAACTGCAGATTTTCCAATGGGTTCACATCTATTACCACAAGGTCAGCCAGCTTTCCTACTTCAATACTTCCCAGTTCTTTTTCCATACCCAATGCCTGTGCACCATATAAAGTTGCCGAGCGGATCACTTCCAGAGGATGAAAGCCCGCTTCACGCAACAATTCCAGCTCACGGATATAACCAAACCCATAGGTTTGATAAATGAACCCGTTATCACTACCGGTAGTTACACGACCACCACGGTTTTTGTATTCGTTGATGAATGCCATCCACAGCCTGTAATTTTCTTTCCATTCCACTTCCTGTTCGGTGCCCCAGCTATGCCAGTAACTTCCATGCGAGATGCGGCTGGGTTCATAGAATTTCCAGAGCGATGGCAGTGTATAATCTTCGTGCCATTCTGCTCTTCTGGCACGTTGCAGGTCACGGTTGGCTTCGTAAATATTAAAAGTAGGATCGATAGTAAAATCAAGATTGATCAATTGATTCATGACATGATTCCAGTGTTCGCTGTAAGGCGAAGCAGCCTGTTTCCATAATTTACCGGCTTCTTCAAAGCGATGTTGCTCATTGCTGTAATTATAATTGAGCGGATAGTGCTGAATGGTTTGTTTGGTAAACAGCGCTTCAGGCAATCCGTACCAATGTTCCATTGATGTCATACCTGCTTGCGCCGATTTCACAACATTCCATCGTGCCACATCCATTTGTGCATGATGGGCACAACTACGTAAGCCCAGCTTTTTATTTTCACGGATGGCAGCATCCATGATCTCGGGTGCAGCACCAAAAAACTTAATACCATCAGCACCATTCTTTGCATTTTGCCGCACCCACTCTACAGCCTGCTCGGGTGTGCTGATGGGCGTTTTACTTCCCTGTCCAAATGCAGTATATGCGTGAATGCGGGGCGCTGTAATTTTATTTTCAGCACTTAACTTTTTTTCTTCCAGTACCCAATCCAGTCCATTACCACATGATGGATTACGAATAGTGGTGATACCATGCGCCATCCATAGTTTAAATACATACTCTGCATTGGCACCCTGACCTGTGCCACCAATATGCCCATGCATATCAATAAAACCGGGCAACACGTATTGACCTTCCAGGTTGTATTCCTTTCCACCTTCTTTTAATTTGGGACGACGTTCGTTGTTAATTGCAACGCCTGGATAACCTACATTGGCAATTTGCACAATACGGTTCTTTTCAATGACAATATCAACCGGACCCATGGGTGGTGCACCTGTTCCATTGATCATGATCACGCCACGCAGAATGAGTTGTGTGTATGGACCTTCGCCTTCTTTTTTAAGGGGAGCTTTTGCTACCTGGGCTTGAACGGTAAGTATGCTGCTTACGAGCAACAATAGAAAAATTTTTCTCATAACTTTTTATTGAGTTGAAATTTACAACTATTCATATTAGCAAGATTACTTTCCTTTGCAGAAGTATGAAATTGAAACTCTGGAGTATTGGCAAACCACATGAACCGTATGTAAAAACCGGTGTGGAAGATTTCACCAAACGCATTTCCAACTACTATCCGGTTGAGTGGACCATTATTCCTGTGCCGAAAAATGCGGGGATGTTGAGCGAAGCTGATCTGAAAAAGAAAGAAGGTGAAATAATTCTTGACTGGTTGCAGAAAGATGATTACCTCGTTGCCTTGGATGAACGTGGCAAACAAATAAGCAGTGAAGGCCTGGCTGATTTTTTGATGAAACGGGGAAATGAAAGTGTAAAGAACCTTGTGTTTTTAATTGGTGGTGCGTATGGTATTGATGAGGCAGTGATGAAACGTGCCAATTACAAATGGAGCTTGTCGCAGTTGGTATTTCCGCATCAGTTGGTACGGTTGATCTTAGCAGAGCAGCTGTACAGGGCCTGCAGCATTAACCGGAATGAAAAATATCATCATAGCTAAGTACGAAGGAAATGTAGGATGTAGGATTTATGATGTAGGATTTCGTCTCTCACAATTTAGCGCCGCTTACAAATTGGATATTGCTTATTGCCAATTCCTCTTTGCCTGTTCAACATTGCTCAT
>CAYMSG010000280.1:0-5632 GCA_964392955.1 uncultured Chitinophagaceae bacterium
ATCAATTTTATCCGGCACAACATTTTGTTTTCTGTTTTTCATACTCCAGTGTTTTATACAAAGTAGAAATAATCGATGAAGAATACAATGGGGATTTTGCCCTCTTTGGACAAAGTAAGCGGTAACAGGGAATAGCAAGACTACTAATTCGAACGGCAACTAAAAAAAACAAAAAAATATTTTGCGAAACCAAGTAGTTGCACGTATATTTGCAATCAAATAGTTGCACAATGGAAACAAGAAGGGATATCTTCCAGGCGATAGCCGACCCTACACGGCGGGCCATTCTTACACTCATTGCCTTACAAGCCATGACACCCAATGCCATTGCCGAACACTTTCACAGTTCCAGGCAGGCTGTATCGAAACATCTTCGCATTTTAACGGAGTGCGAACTGGTTTCACAAAAACAGGAAGGAAGAGAAATTTATTATCAGCTTGAAATCAACAAAATGAAAGAGATCGATAAATGGCTGAATCAATTCCGGAAGATCTGGGAAACACGTTTCAATCAGCTCGACCAGGTATTAGTAACAATGAAAAAAAAGAAACAATGAGAAGCAATTTAGCATTTGACTTTACTGTAAACCGTAACGATAATACAGTACATGTACAACGTGAATTTGATGCCAATCTTGCATTGGTATGGGAAGCATGGACCAACCCCGCTATTCTTGATCAGTGGTGGGCACCCAAGCCGCATCAAACCAAAACAAAGTCGATGGATTTCAGAGAGGGCGGCATGTGGTTGTATGCAATGGTGAGCCCGGCCAATGAACAACACTGGTGCAAAGCTGAGTACCATACAATTGAACAGCAAAAAAGCTATTCGTACACCGATAATTTTTGCGATGAGAATGGAAATGTAAGTACAGCTTTTCCAAATTCGTTCTGGACAAATGTATTCAACGAAAATAATGACACAACCACTGTAAACATTACTATCCGTTACGAAAGTCTGGATGCACTTGAAAAAACCATTGAGATGGGTTTTAAAGATGGCTTTACCATGGCTATGCAAAACCTCGACCAGTACATTGAAGCAAAATTTAAACTGCGTAGTGAAAACAAAACAAACAACCACGCCAGAGTTTGTACCTATTTGAATTTTGATGGCAAAACCGAAGAAGCATTTTTGTTTTATAAAAAAGTATTCAACTCAGAATTTATTGGCAAAGGCATTCAGCGTTTTGGAGAAATTCCTCCAAGTACAGAACACCCACCTGTTGCAGATGTGATCAAACAAATGGTATTACACGTAGAGCTGCCAATTACCGGCAACCATATTTTAATGGGTACAGATGCACCTAAAGAAATGGGCTTTACACTTGCCAAAGGGAATAACATGCATATTTGTATTGAGCCTGCAACCAGGGAAGAAGCCGATCGACTGTTCAATGAGCTTTCAGTAAACGGACAGGTAACCATGCCAATGGCCGATATGTTTTTTGGTGCTTACTTCGGCGAATTCTCTGATCAGTATGGCATCAACTGGATGATCAACTTTCAAAACAGATCACTCTGACAATTTGTGAATGATCGGAACAGTTGCTTTTCCTACGGAGGTCTCCCAAACTATGCATAGCAGTTATTTACGTTGCCTGCTGATGCAGCTACAATTTATTTAGTTGTAGCTCCGTTTGTACTAATAAAAAGTAACGAAGTAACACCAGTTGTGTTCAACACAACTTCAGTAAAAACCTGCACTCCTATTTCCGCTGCTTCACAAACTTCACCCGTCGTATCCGATCGCCGTTTAACAGCAATTCAGGATTACCGGCTTTGGTTTTTGCAATGTAGAGGACATAATTATTCACCAACAGTTTAGCAGGTGTTACCAACAGGCCAGTGCTGCTGTCCTTGCCGTTGAAAACAACGGTGTAGTTTTTATCGGCTGTATATTGTACCTGCAGCTGCGTATTGGTTTCACTGTTAATGTACAGACCGTTCAACGAATGAAAGCTGAATTTATTCCAGTTACTGTTGGCACGCACAAGCGAGTAAGGTGCATGTGTAGTGTAATACGCCGTCACTTCCATCTCCCCTTTTGTATTCTTCACAAACGCCTGCTTAAATGCAGGATCATTTTTCTGATGAAATACATTATCCGCTTCCCGTTCCAGTTCAACATCATTGCGTCCGTTGCGTTTTAAAAACAACTTACCGTTGCGTAGTTCAAACCGAAAAGCAAAATCGTTCCCGGTGAGGTAAATACCTGTCAACTCTTTTTCATCTATATAACTGCCAATAGTTGCAGGTGCGGTTAACCAGGATTGCGTTTCTGTTTGCAACCCAAAAAACACATCAGCCATTTGCCTTGTCTGCATTGCCGGAATTGATTTTCCGGTATTGGTGAACGTAAGCATGGCTACGTTCTTTTCAGGAAAACGAAGTACGGTTGCTTTCCATGCACCTGTTGCGCCTTCATGAAATGTGTATGCAAGACCTTTGTAGTTTCCAAATTCAAGGCCATAACCATAATTCGTTACAACAGATTGTTCAACCAACTGCTGACTTTTCTGAATGATTGCTTTGCTGACAGGGGTAACTACTTTGCCCTGTACAATTTTTTCCCATCGCAGCTGATCGTTGAGCGTGGAGAATAAATTTCCATCGCCACATACATTCCATATCCAGTTGTAAGTAGTCCATGTATTAAAATTGAAATAGGCCCTGGCAATGGGTTTACGGATGTTGTTGTAATTATCTTCAAACGAAGTGGCATGCATCCCCAGCATACGAAACAGATTGTTTGTGTAGGCGGTAAAGGATTGGCCCGACAATTTTTCAACCAGCATCGCCAGTAAAATATAATTGCTGTTACTGTACAGGTATTGGTTACCGGGAGTAAAATTCAGCTCTTCCTGTTTCGAAAGCAATGCCAATACATCGTTGTTGTTAAACGATTGCTTCCACCAGGTATACCCTTGTAACGACCACAGATCGTACACATCCCGTATGCCACTGCTGTGCGTTAACAAATGCCCGATGCTGATCTTTTCTTTAATGCGGGGAAAAAGCATCGGGAAGAATGTGCGGAGATCATCAGTCAACTTCAGTTTACCTGCATCCAGTAAGGTGAGGATGGCCAGTGCTGTAAATTGTTTTCCATTGGAAGCAAGATTGAAACGTGTATCGGCAGTGATCAATGAACTGTCGGCAAAGTCGGCAATGCCCGCCCATTTTTGATAAACCACTTCACCGTTTTGTACAATGGCGGTGGCAATGCCCGGTGCATTAGGTGGCACATCCTGCGTGGCAATCGAATCGAGTTGCCGCAACAGGGCCTGTGGCAATGGTGCAGTTGTTTGCGCAAATAAGCCGAGCAATGGAAGAAGAAGACAATAACTGATGAACTGAACTGATTTCATGTGATGCAAATTTCTGCAATGGTCGGTTGCTGCCGTTAAAAAAACGGTTCAAATCCTGATTTGACACCAGCTTACCAGCTGTTTTTTTGAATATACGCATTGGGCGATAAACCTGTATGCCGTTTGAATGCCCGGTTAAAGGTTGACTTGGAATTGAACCCACAATCGTACGCAATGGCCAGCAGGGTTTGGATGCTGTGTTCGCCTTCCTGCAGTTTGGCTATTACTGCTTTTACCCGATGCTGATTGATGTAGTCGTTAAAATTGACAGCAAAGCCCTGGTTGATGATCTGTGATACTTTTTTGGGTGCGATGCCAAGCGGCTGTGCAATATCAGCGACGGACAGCTCCGGGTTTTCGTATAACTTTTCCTCCAGCACCAGTTGTTCAATCTTGCTTTTCCAATAGTCGCTATCGGGCAGTTCTTTTTTTGCGGCCATATCTTGTTGAGGTTCGTCTTCAACCGTGTCAACATGCTCCGCTGCCTTCTCTGCTAAAGAAGCACCCGGCTCGTTAAAGAATGTAACAGACCGGACGGTATTCACATAACCACTGATGGATATGTAATAAAACAAAACTGAGAACGATAAATAGTACCAGAATTTGCGGCCGAACTCATCCCACTCCGGGTTAATGAAAAAGAACAAGGCCCTTAAGATCAACAACAACAGGAAGGCGAGCAAAAAACGTTGTGCCCATGCAAAGGTTAACGAATCGGCATAGCTTACTGTATTGTAGGTAATCTGCTTGTAAGTGTAATAGCTGCGTAAGCTCAACAGCAGGTACACAAGCAGAGAAACAAAACCTGCCGCCTGGTACCAAAAAGAAAAATCTTTATCCCGTTCGTCTGCATAAAAATAATATTCACCAAGTACCAGCTGATCGGTTACCACAACCACACAACTGTAAAGGAGATACAACGCAGCAGGTAAAAAATGAAGCAGCTTTTTGCGGGTAAACACAAAGGAACGGTCGAACAGGCTGCGGCAATAAAAGTATAACAGTGGCGGCAGTACCAGCAGTTGTTGCAACGGTGTATAAAATAAAATATTCCGGTACGGCTGTTGGCTGTACCAGCCGGCATAGCCCAGCATAAAGGGTGAGATATACAATACGCATAGCAATGTGAAGGCGCTGAGCCAGAGGGCGGGTTTGTTGCTGGTTTGGATGCCCTTGATGAAGAGCAGCACCGCAAACACGAGCCCGTGAAAAAAGAACAACAATAAAAAAGAGCTTTTGAAGCTGAAATCAAAAAGCATGTAACTGAAAAATTTCTTTGCAGAAAAGATACAAGTTTACAGGGAGATTGTTGCGTTGATGAAAAGAACAGCTATTGAACCGGACAATACCCGATAACCGGAACAGGTGCCAAGCTGCATGAGGATACAGAAGATCAAAATACTTATCCCTGTTGTATATACTCAGCGAAGCCGAATGCATCACCAACAAAGAGTTTCTGTTTTACTGTAATGCATGAACTGTTTGTAATACTTCTACAGACACAGCAAACAACGACGCCAGCAATTGAATAATGATGGAACTGGAAGATTAACAATAGCTGAACTATTTTTTATATGCATTGGTATTATTCTCATTTGCAGCTGTCTATAGTGTGTGAACCAATCTGTTTGAGTCGTACTGATGTTAAACAATGTTGAAGGATGACTTAGGGCTTACAACAGATTAAATACTATCGTAAGAAAAAAACCGAAAGGAATGATGAAACAACTGTTTGCAGGAGTATTGTTTATTTTACTACTCGTCTCTTCGTGTAAGAAAAAACCAGCCGGAAATACCGACGGAGGAACTCCTCCTCCAACTGCTGAACCGGCGCCTTTAAAATCGGTAGCCACTTATCCCATAGGCGCTGCGGGCAGTAACTTCTCTTTTATGAACACTCCGCTTTCATCGGCCATCCTGAAAAGAGATTTCAATGCCATTACGTTTGAAAATGAAATGAAGAACAATGCCATCGTCAATTCTTCAGGTGCCTATAATTTCACAACAGCCGATGCCATGGTAGCTGCTGCACAGGCAGCTAATTTGCAGATACACGGACATGTACTGGCATGGCATGCACAAACACAAGGAGGATATTACAGGAGCATCCTATCGGCAGCAGCACCAAGTGCAACGAACCTGTTACAAAATCCGGGTTTCGAAAGTGGCGATGCAACAAGTTTTACTGCCTACACCGTTTTGAACTCAGGTAATCCTGCGGGTACAGCAACCATTACTGTTGGCTCGGGTGCATCGGAAGT
>CAYMSG010000281.1:0-5623 GCA_964392955.1 uncultured Chitinophagaceae bacterium
GGGTAAAGGCACAGCTTACATCACCACTCATGCTACGTTATTTTGACAGTGTGCCACGGGTTGAATTCCCCAATTCACTGCACGTTGATTTTTACAACGACAGTCTCCAGATTGAAAGTTATCTCGATGCAAAAAAAGCATGGTATTACGAGCAACAGGGGCGCATAACCCTTACCGATAGTGTGGTAGTGATCCGTATTGACGGCGATACATTGAAAACAGATGAATTGTTCTGGGATCAAAACACGCACAAGCTATACACCAAAAAGGATGTAGAGATCAGGCAAAAAACAAAAACTATTTTTGGCAAAGGATTTGAAAGTGATGAAAGCCTCAAGAATGGCCGCATCGACTCCATCACCGGAATTTTATTGGTGGGTGCTTCAAAATTTGCGGGGAATTAAAACCGGCGGTTCAGAAAAAGCAGGACGAACCAATTTCGTGGACTTGTTTTATTGAATACCGCTGTAATCCAACTGATCGCTATTATCTTTGACAAAACCCGCATCATCCAACTGTAATACCGGCCATTCGAAAACACCAACTACTAAACAAGGCTTATGGGTATTGAACAGGATATTCAGCAAATCAGGAAATTCCGGAACGAACACCACAAAACAGTGGTGAACCTCATCTTTACACACAATTGGGTAACCGAACAGTTGAAACAGTTTCTGGAGAAGGAAGATCTTACCCTGCAGCAATACAACATTCTCCGTATTTTACGTGGAAGCGATCAGCCACTTTCTACCTTGCAGATACGGGAACGTATGCTTGATAAAATGAGTGATACCAGCCGGATTGTTGACCGGTTGATTGCAAAAGGTTTGGTTAAAAAAGCGATCAGTAAACGGGATAAACGATTGGTTGATGTAACACTTACTGCAAGGGGGAAAAAGTTAATGGAGAAATTAGACAGTGCACAATCGTTTATTGATGGTGTAATGCAAAACATCAGTGAACAGGAAGCCAGAGAACTCAACTGCCTGCTCGACAAAGTGCGTGGTTCTCTTTAATTTCGGGAAATGATACGTGTTTCCTTTCTTCTTCTTTGTTGTTTTATTGCAACTGCTCTTGTAACAGCACAATCCAAACAGGAGTTTCGTGCTGTATGGATCGCCACCGTTGATAATATCGACTGGCCTTCGAAAAAAGGATTGCCGGTTGATTCGCAAAAAGCAGAATTCATCCGCATACTCGATCTGCACAAAAGCAATGGTATGAACGCTGTGATCATGCAGGTGCGTCCGGCAACCGATGCATTCTATCCATCGCCTTACGAACCCTGGAGTGAGTGGTTGAGTGGTGTACAAGGCAAACCTCCCTCACCGTATTATGATCCTCTAGAGTTTATGATTACGGAAACGCACAAACGTGGAATGGAATTTCATGCATGGTGCAATCCGTACCGTGCTGATTTCAGTATCGGGAAAGCATCCATCGCCCCTTCGCATATTACAAGGCTTCATCCGACTTGGTTTTTAGACTACGGAGGTAAAAAATATTTCGATCCGGGAAATAAAGAAGCGCAGGCCTTTGTTGTGGAAGTAATTCGTGATATGACGGAGCGATATGCTGTAGATGCCATTCACTTCGATGATTATTTTTATCCGTATCGTATTGCAGGTAAAGAATTTCCTGATTCAGTTTCCTTTCAACAATATGGCACTGGCTTTTCAAAAGATGATTGGCGCCGAAGTAATGTTGATTCAGTAATCGTTGCACTGAGCCGCATGATCAAGCAAACAAAACCCTGGGTGAAGTTCGGCATCAGTCCGTTTGGTGTTTGGCGAAACAGTAGTAAAGATCCCATGGGCAGCAATACCAAAGCCGGTCAAACCAATTACGATGATTTGTATGCCGATATTTTATTATGGCTGAAAAAAGATTGGATCGATTATGTAGCACCACAACTCTATTGGGAGTTTGGCCATGCGGCAGCTCCCTACGAAGTACTCATCGATTGGTGGAGTAAACATAGCTATGGTAAACATTGCTATATCGGCTTAGGCATATATCGTGCAGGCAGTAACGATGCATGGAAAGACAGCACCCTTATTCCCCGGCAGATCGAACTGCTGCGTACCACACCCAACATACAGGGGATGATCTTTTTCAGCAGTAAAACATTCAACAAAAATCCAAACGGATGGAATGACAGTTTGCGGTTACATTACTTTAAAGAACCTGCACTGATCCCTGCAATGGAATGGATGCCCCAACAAAAGCATTGATTTATTTTCTCACATAATAGTACCTGCCGGTTACATTCTCATCCGCTGCGGTTACTAATAACAATAGCTTGGTACATGACGAAAGCCGAGGAAACAACAATACTGACGGAGCTGAATGGCAGCAATATGAACGACGCTTTGCAGCGGCTGTACCGCAGTTGTTATGAGCCGGTAACGTTTTGGATACAGGGGCAGGGAGGCAGCGAGGCCGATGCAGCAGATATCTTTCAGGAGACAATATTGGTATTTATTGAACAGGTGCGCCAAAACAGGTTCAGGGGCGAAAGTACCATCGCCACTTATCTTACGGGTATTGCACGTAATCTTTGGTTGAACGAACAAAGAAGCAGGGCAAGGCGCAACAACCGGGAAGAACAATACAATAGTAACCGTACACAAGTTTGGGAAAATACAGAGCACCGCATTTACAACAAAGAGAGCAGGCAGCAGTTGCTTGACTTATTTGAACAAATTGGAGAAGCCTGTAAAAAAATACTTACCGGTTTTTATTTCGAAAAACTGCAGATGAAAGAATTACTGCATATAACAGCTTACAGCAACGAACAGGCTTTACGGAACAAAAAAAGCAAGTGTATGAAACACTTAAAAGAATTGATTGAAGCCGATGCTGAAATGACCAAAACCTTAAAAACATATCCTGCATATGATGAATGATATACATCTGGATCAGCTGCTTGATGGTTTCTGTACCGGAACAATCAACAGGCAACAGGTAAGCGATTTCTTTGACGCACATGAAGCATCCAACAGCGAAAATGCAATTCAGCAACACCAGGCAGCTATACGTGCCGTAGAACAATACAACATACTGTTACAGGTACAGCAGGTACACCTTACGTTCCTGCAAAAAGAAAAAAAGCACGTTGCAAAAGTAAAAACCATCAATACAAAAGTGTACATGCTCCGAATTGCTGCGAGTGTAGTGCTTTTACTTGCTTGCTGGTTCCTGTTTCAATACACAACAAGCTCTGGCCAAAAAATGTACAGCAGGTTGCACAGTGTTTATACCATCAGCGAAATGCGTGGTTCAGAAACAGCAGCAACATCCGGACTTGTAAATGCATTTCGTGCAGGCAAATATGAGCAAACCATTGCGTTGTTTAAACAGGTGAGTAACCCCGGCAACCGTGAATTATTTTTTACGGCTGTCAGTTACCTGGAAACCAACCAACCCGTTCCTGCCATCAGTTATTTTGAACAGATCACGCAAGTAAACCGGGATAGTAAAACATTGTTATACCAGGATGAAACAGATTATTATCATGCCTTGACACTACTGAAAGTGAAACAGTATGAGAAAGCTGCTATGCTGCTGCAAAAAATACAGGCTGATAAAAATCATACATACCATGGCCGTATCAGCCAATGGATGATCTGGAAAATAAAATGGCTGGCGCATTAAATCATTGTCCTGTTGATGCGTTTGAAAGCATCACGAAAAACCAACCCGTTCCTTTTGGGAAAATCATCATTTTACAGGCTTCATTTTATGAAGCCTTTTTTGTAGAAAAACAGAAAGCCAAACAGTAAGGCAATAGTAACACAGCCAATAAGAAGCAGGTTGTTTCGTTTGCTTTCTTCCGGCTCTTTTATTGCGCCGATATAAATGAACTGCCCCCAGTAAGCAGGCGATTTATAACGGACATCAATCGTGTGATCGTTCAGCAGATCGTTCTTTGCTTTTTGCAATGCCAGTTCTGGCGATAATTTTTTTTCCAGGTATCCATGGAGTCGCTGCATAAGGTAAGCGGTTATACGGTCGTCTGCTTTCCATAGCGAACTTACGATGCCGCTGCTGCCTGCATACATAAAACCACGTGCAAGACTAAGCAACCCTTCGCTTTCAGATTGTTTTCCAATTGCTGTTTCGCAGGCACTTAAAATAACCAACGGGTTTTTTTGGAATCGTAGCGAATATAGTTCGTGCAAATACAAACGGCTGCTGTCGGGTGGTTCACCTGCGGTATGATAAAACTGAACGAAACTGTTGTTGGATGCTTTTTCCTCATCACCTGCAACTGCATGTGTTGCAAGGTGAATAACCGAACTGCTGAATGCCTGCTGTAAAAAATGGTTTCGGGTAGCATGGCTGTGTTCGGCTTTAATGCCTTTTAATAAGCGTATCTCTTCTTTTGAAAACAGTAAAGCTGCAAACTGTTTTTCCTGCAGTTTTGCACCTGTTTCTGTAAATGGTGCGGCTGTATAAAATGAAGCTGTATCCTGCTTGTGCGGCCGGTTCAATAGCAGCGTAAAGGAGTAATGGTACGAGATTATTTTATCCTGTAACAAAAAGCGTCGTTCGTTGCTGTTGGTTAAAAGGGTTTCAAAGGGCAGTTCATACAATGGGCCGTCGGGTAAAATGATCCAATGACTTGCGTCAGCAATTGTTGGTGAAAAAGATGTTTGAAGAAACCGGTATAATAATGCCGAGGTTTCATAGGCAGTGAAGCGTACACCTTCTTTCGGTTGGTACAAAGCAGACCGGTATTCCTGTAAAAGCTGTTTTATATGATTGCTTACAGGTAAGGCAATCAGCGATGTTTGTTTTTTGGAAATTGCAAGACAAAGTAAAGCATAATCGCTCCACACATACTGCAAAACAGCAGCAGAAGCTGGTAGTTTTTGCCGGATGCTATCAATGTCCGTCAGTAAAACTGCCGACGGGTTTTGCAATGCAGTGTAATCGGGGTATTGCTGATAGGTTTTATGCAAACGTGATAATCGATACTGCAGTTCGGTAATTCTTTTCTGCACAAGGTTCAGTTGCTCGCTGCTGGTACTGTTGTTGAGCCGGGTAGTAAAGACAGCCAGCAGTTGTTTCAACTCAGCTTCCTGCTGCAGTAATGAATCGGGCAGTAACCCACTTGCTTTTACCATTGTTTGCACCTTGTTGCGATGGAGTGCATTGCCTTTATAACTTTCTGTGATAAACAGGAACTGATCTAAGTATTCTTTTTTGTTGCTTTTATAATACAGTGTGGTGGCCTGTTGTGCCGCCTGTTTGTAAACAGCACCCGATACTTCGTTAAAAAACAAAGTGGCTTCATCATTATCAAAATTGTTTTTGATATAGTTGGCCGAACGGATGGCAAGCAAACGGGTTTGCAAACTGCTTTCCAGCCAGTGAACTTGATTTGTTTGCAGGTAGCGCCCTTCGAGTAAAGATGCTTTGTGAGCAAGCACATGAAAAAATGTAATGGGCGAAATCACATCTGTTTCATTTGCAGGCAGACTTTCTGCATAATTGTCTTTGAACGAAAAATGCAGTTCCTGCAGTGCAAGGTTGCACCAGGTGATTGCTTCGTTAAAGAGGCCCTGTTGCTGAGCCAGCTGTGAGCGGTAAAGCAAACTGGTAGCTTTGTCTTTGT
>CAYMSG010000282.1:0-5611 GCA_964392955.1 uncultured Chitinophagaceae bacterium
CCAGTATAGGTGCTGTATCATGTAACGGAAGATCCACCGGCCAGTTATCTGCACGCAGAAACAAATTGTTTTTAAATACAACATTGGGTACACCATCAAGATCTACTTCTTTTTTCTTCTGATCACCGGCTACCATTTGTGCTGCTTGTTCAAAATAAAAAATATTATTAGCAATCAACACACCATCGGCACTGCTGCTCACGGCCACTTTCGGAATAATATTGGCCGATACATAAATACTGTTGTTGTAAAAATAACTATTGTACGGACCTGCATTTTTCTTTTGATCGCCCTGGTAACCACTCAGCCAGAAAATTTTTCCTTCCTGGAACGCACCGTTTTCTCCTTTTACACGAAACCCATCATTGATGCTGATGTTGTAGCGATACGCACAGTTATAGTTGTTCCCTAAGATTTCACAAAAGCCGCCTGCATTGTTTGCACTGAGGTTGTATTGCACAATTACATCACTGCAATTATAATCAATATGCACTCCGGCAGAATCACCAGGACCATTTGCATTTTCAAAACGATTGTGTTCGATCAAAATATTTTTACAACTCCAGGTCCACAAACCACTTCCTCTTCCCCAGTTTCGTGTATCGGCGGTTGAACCTGAATGATCAATTGTATTGTGATGTATATGTCCATCAGTAACTCCAGAAAACTGCATACCGGGACCACCTGTTTGATATACTTTGCAGGAAGTAATTTCCAGTTGCTGAATGCCATTTACCGAAGCAGTCGCTTTAATACCTGTATGACTTACATTAAATACTGTTGCTTTCAACACTTTTATATCTTTCAGCTTTCCTGCTTTTGTATTATTGATCACACGAATACCCCAACCGTAACTTTGTGTACCGTTGGCCGATTTTACTTCTGCTGCTGAACGTGTAAATCCTTTTGCGTTGTAATACACATCATGTACGAACACATCATTCAACAGTATTTGTTCATAGTTTTCATCTTTTGTTACTTCTACCAGAATACCACAACGCATTTCGGCCGCTTTGGATGCAGCGGTTCGCTGGTAAGGAGTAGTGGCGGTGATCTCAATACCGCTCACTGTAATAAAAGATGAATTCTGAATCAGTAATGCATTGAGTTGATCGCCTGCATCTAAAACAGGTTTTGCCTTTTTTCCTTTGTATGGATAACTACTGACAACCACTGGATGATGCAGCAAGCCCCTTACATTGATGAGGGACAACATGCCGGTGAATTTCTGTCCGGTTGCAAACAGGATCGAATCACCGGGTTTTAATTGAACATGATTTAGTGGCATAATCGTTTTCCAGCTTTGTAAGGGGGCAGTACCGTTATTCGCATCTTTCCCAACCATAGCGTTGATATAATAGTTGGTTGCGTTTGCAGAACCACACAGGAAAACGAGCAAGAACAGGGAAACTATAGTTTTGAATTTCATTGAATGCATGATTAAAGCGACTATCATCAACGGTAACATACCAAGAGATGCCAAGCATTTGCCGTTAACTGTTTAAAGCTAAAACGAACATGTTACACAATGTGTCGGCAAACTTTCAAAAAAAGGGGGTATTCAATTCAAATAAGACAGATCAGTTGCTTTTGTTACCAGTTATCTGTTCTGAACGACGAAGCAGGCAAACCCTGTGTGTTGAAGATACTGCCTTCGGCCCAGTTTTTAAATGCATAACGGACGCTTACCGGATTTTTAACCGCATCGCTCCAGACTGTAATAACGCCGTTCCTGTCATTTTGTATTCGTGCCTGGGCGGGATGAAATAGTTTATCTTCTCCTGCGATTTCAAAATCAGTAAGAGCTTTTCCAAAACTTGTTAATCCCTGCTCGCAGAAATCAAAATGCAATTGCAATTTACCATCGGCAGTTTGTTTCATATCCCTGTAGACCGGACCACTGAACGTAATACCTTTCACATTGTAATCTTTTGCCAGTGCCCAATAAGCCAATCGGTTTCCCACTTGTTCTTTTTGTGCAGGATGAATCACAGTTCGTTCGCCTATATCCATCGTTACAGCCATGCCTGTATTTTTAACCGATAACATTGTTTGCAGTTGTGCTTCACGTAAAAACGCTGCATTTATTTTACCCGGTTCAAACGGAGCGATCTGTACAAAGTAAAAAGGAAAATCACCCTGCTGCCATTGCTTTCGCCACGATGTAATCATGGACGAAAACAATGCATGATACTCGTTTGCATTTTCACGGTTGGCTTCGCCCTGGTACCACAACACACCTTTGATAGTGTAACCAATGTAAGGATGCAGCATGGAATTATACAGGATGGTGGGCGTTCGGTTGGGAAGTGAATCGGGCAGTTGAACAGGTATCTGTTTGTTTTGAAATAATGACAGTGTTTCCGCATCCATCCAGCTTTCAATAGTTGAAGCACCCCATGCCGATTGAATGATACCAACAGGTACATTCAATACTGATTGTAATTTCTTTGCAAAATAATAAGCTGTGGCGCTGAAATTTCCGGTGCTGGCAGGGCTTGCTGCTTTCCACTCTCCTTTTACATCATAGAGCGGAGTGATACTTGCAGCACGTGGCGTGTTGAGAAAACGAATATTGTTATTGGCAGAATTGAGAATCGTTTCATTGCTGCCAATGATGGGTTGATTGTTATATCCTTTTACCGGCATTTCCATATTCGATTGACCGGAACAAAACCACACTTCGCCAATCAACACATTTTTCAGCAATACTTCGTTGCTTCCTTTGATCAGCAATGTATATGGACCACCTGCTGCCGGTGTTTGCAGTTTAAGTTTCCACTTTCCTTTTGCGTCTGTTGTTGCCGTTGCGTTATTTCCCCAGCTTCCTTTTACTGTAATTTTTGTATCCGGATGATCCATACCCCAGACCGATACCAATTGCTGTTGCTGCAACACCATATTATCACTGAACATGGCCGGCAAACGGGTTTGCGAAAACAAACCTGTGATTGAACTGATGAAAAGAAACGCTGCTACAAAATATTTAACCATACCCAATTATTCCTTCTGATAAAATGAACAATTACATAAAAAACTAAAACCGCTTGCTCACTGCTTTTGATAAACTTTTACATAATCAACAATGTATTGCGAAGGCAATACTGTATTTGCTAAACTTCCTCCCCTGTTACCACCCATTGCAAGATTCAGCAGCAAATAATGTGGTTGATGAAAAGGGTTGCGCCCATCCGATTTGTTGATGGTTGTTTTCAAATCAATTGCATTCAACAGCTGACCATCTACAAAAATATTCATTTCAGTTTCGCTCCATTCCAACGTCCATACATGAAACTGACTTGCCCATTTTTTTCCACCGAGACTATCTACCTTAACCGAGGCACCATCCCAAATTGCTTTGTAACGTTCTTTCCCTGCAAATGCATAGTTCGCCAATATCTTGTTATCGTAATATTCCATAATATCCACTTCACCGTTTGAAGGCCATTCACCGGAGACACCCACTGTCCAGATAGCAGGCCACAAACCCGTTTGTGCATCTATCTTTGCCCGCACTTCAAGTTTCCGATATTGAAATGCATGTTCTTTTTTCATTACCACACTGGCCGAGGTATATTCGATCAATTCACGCTTCGTTTTCCAGTTTGTACTGCCAGCAACATAGCTGGGATTTGGTTTCTACTCTTTTTTCCCTGTAATAATAAGAAAGCCATTTTTACAAACTGCATTTTCTTTTTGATACCATTGTGCTTCTTCATTTCGCACAAAACCTGTTTCAAATCTCCATTTGAGTGAATCAGGAGAACCATCAACTGCAAAATCATCCTGCCATATTAATTTCCATTCAGCAGTTGTTGTATCTTTTTTTATAAACGCAAGCGAAACAAGTAACAAAAAAAGAAAGGCAATCAATTTCATAAAACAATCAAAGTTTGTATGCCGATAAAATTACTCTGTCAATCATTGTAACAGGAATGCAATTGTTCAAAAACAGGGTATAAATAAGTCATTTGCCCGTTTTACCAGTGTGATGCAGCAGCAATTCAGTAATGCAAACCTGTTCAGTATTAGGTTTTCAATTTGCCGGTATTGTTGCACAAGCTCACGGCTGTATTTTTTACACATGATCCGAAAAAAACAAATAGACCCTTTTAATGAATTGATTGTCCCTGTCAAAAAAAAATCAAGCAAATACATTTGGTTACATCAAACTTAACCAAACGATCTTGCTATGTACAACTACAACAAACTACTGCGGGCAGGTATTTTACAATTTCTTTTACTGTGCTTGTTTATTCCATCCCTGTTTGCACAGGACGGAACGGCTTGCGACACTTCTGTACGTTATCTCTACTGGACAGGAGAAGTGAATAACGATTTCTTTAATGAGAAAAACTGGAGAGTTACAGTTGAAAAACCATCCACTGATGATGGCACACCCGGTAAACCGAGCTGTCTGCCCGGTGGAGGTTCGCACCTCTATTCAATTTGCCCCAATGTGCATGATCCGGTAAATGATAAATACCCAAAAGACAGAAGTCTTGAACCCGGGCAACCAATTCGTTTCAATTTATACATTGAGTTTGCAGATGTAGTAGCGAACGGAGGCATCAGTTTTGCGTGTGAACAAAAAGGAATTACACTAACAAATTCACAATTAACTGTACAAGGCGGAACAGTAAGCCAAGGTGCATTATCGCTGATGAATGAAAGTACAGTATCGTTAAAAGAAGGCAGTATGTCGTCAACGTTATTGCTTAACTTTTTAGATGCAGCCTCATGGGTTTATCTGCACAATGAAAACCCTGATGCATTGATGCAGAAGCTGGGCAATATCCGCATCAACCATGTTGCAGGAACACTGGATCAGAATTTCCGCATCAATCAATATTATCAAAAAGGATCGGTTGTGCGCCCACTTTCATCAGCACACGCACCATTAAAAATATTCAGTGGCACTGCACAAACCGGAAACTTTGCCAGCCTGCAGGAAGATATTATTTACAGTGCGGCTTCTATTCCCGGTGGCATGGATAATGCAACACGCTCGTTTGTTCTCAAGCGTGGGTTTATGGCCACATTCGCCATCAATTCAAATGGCACCGGAAAAAGTAAAGTGTACATCGCATCCGAAAAAGATTTGAAAATCGATGCATTGGATGTGGCCTTGCAAGGCAATGTAAGTTTCATCAGAGTTGTTCCCTGGAATTGGGTGATCAAAAAAGGAACAGGTGGTTTTTATGATCAATTGAATACTGGATGGTTTTATAATTGGGGCCTCGGCAGCAATTCATTACCGAACTATGAATATGTACCAATGGCATGGGGAGCAGTTGGCGCTTTACCGCCAGCTATTAATCAAATGATTCAGAAGAAAAAAACTACGCATGTGTTAGGTTTTAATGAATCTGATAACTGCGAAGATCAGTCGGGTAGATTTAACAATTTATGTCAGCCTGCTGTTGCAGTTGCCTACTATGAAAACCTGATGGGTCTTGGTGTACGGCTCGGCACACCTGCCCCACGTGAAAATGGGCCTTCAACATGGTTACGTGAATTTGCACAAATAGCAAAGGAAAGAGATGTGCGTTTTGATTTTGTGGCTGTACATTGGTACGATTGGGGAAGTAATCCGGCCAGCAGTCCGAAT
>CAYMSG010000283.1:0-5607 GCA_964392955.1 uncultured Chitinophagaceae bacterium
CTTTCTTTATTTTATCACTGAAATGTTTACTTTGCTTTATTCAACTCAAGTAACACAGTAATATCTACTTCTTTACCTACAACCAATCCACCTGCTTCGGTTGCACGGTCCCATTTCAGGTTGTAATCAAAACGGTTGATAGTAGTAGTGGCTTTAAAACCTGCTTTATCACCACGTGAACTGGTAGCAATACCTCCAAACTTCACATCAAACTTTACAGGCTTTGTTACATCACGGATGGTAAGGTTACCTGTGAGTTCATACTTGTTGTTACCAAGTGGTTTGAATGAAGTGCCCACAAATGTTGCAGTGGGATACTTTTCAGCATTGAAAAAATCATCGCTCTTCAAATGCTTGTCACGGTTTTCGTTATCGGTGTTGATGGAATTCATATCAACTGTAAAGTTGATCTTTGCATCGCTCCAGTCGGCTTTTGTATGCTCAACGGTACCATCAAAAATTTTAAACGAACCTTCGGTTTCGGCCACCACCATATGCGTAACTGCAAACTTTATGTTTGAGTGCGATTTGTCCAGTGTCCACTTAGTGGGTGTTTGTACAGAACCTGTAGCCGGTTGAACCTTGTTTGTGTTTTCTTTCGGAAGAAAAGCGGCCATTACAACTAACGAACCAATAGCAATTGCTGATAAAAAAAACTGTTTCATACTTTGTTTGAGTTTAGGAATTTTTAGTGTTCAAACATCAAAAATAACGGTTTCAGTTTGTTTGGCCCTGTTAAAACAGGATGAAACAAATGGTTTCACCCCCATTCAATTGTGCCAAACAGGAACAGACTTGTTAGTCGCTAAAACCGTTCCATTCCTGTGCCGTTTATCAAAAACATTTGGAGGGGCGCTATTGTTTTCTGAATTTCAATTTTCCTAAAACAAGCTTGTATGAGAATAATCGCTCTGGCCGTTTCGGCCCTGTTGTGTATTTCAGCCACAGCACAGATTAAGAATGAACATTTTAAAAACCTCAAACCCCGCAATATCGGCCCGGCCGGTATGAGTGGACGGGTAACCGCAATTGATGCACTGTACACAAATCCAGATGTAATTTTTGTAGGTGCTGCCAGTGGCGGTGTGTGGAAAACAGTAAATGGCGGGGCTACCTGGACTCCTTTGTTCGATGAGCAGCCATTACTGAACATCGGCTCACTCAAAATCCAGCAAAGCAACCCCGATGTGATTTGGGTGGGCACCGGCGAAGGAAACCCACGCAACTCCCTCAACCTGGGTGAAGGGATTTACAAAACACTCGATGGCGGTAAAACATGGAAACGCATGGGCCTCGAAAAAACCCGGAATATTCACCGTGTCCTCATCGATCCTACCAATCCTGATGTGGTGTATGCCGGTGCTATTGGTAACCCCTATGGCATCCACAGCGAACGGGGTGTATTTAAAACAACCAACGGTGGAGCCACCTGGGAGCGTGTATTGTATACAAATGATACAAGTGGTTGCGCTGAATTGGTGATGGATCCATCCAATCCCAATAAGCTCATCGCCAATATGTGGCAACATCGCCGCAAGCAATACAATTTCAACAGCGGTGGCCCGGGCAGTGGTTTATACATTACTGTTGATGGTGGAAAGAACTGGAAAAAGCTGGGCAAAGAAAATGGATTGCCCGACGGACCGATTGGCCGTATCGGTATCGCTTTTGCTGCCAGTCAGCCTTCCAGAGTGTATGCAAAAGTAGAAGCAACCAAAAATGGTTTGTATAAAAGTGATGATGGTGGATTTACCTGGAGTTTGATCAACAGCGATCCCGCACAGGTAACCGACCGTCCCTTCTACTACCAGGAAATTTATGTAGATCCGAAAAACGAGAACCGTATTTATGATATTCATTCAACCGTAACATATAGTGAAGATGGCGGTAAAAGCTTCAGCACCCTGATCCCTTACAACGGTATTCATCCTGATCATCATGCCTGGTGGATCCATCCGACCAACCCCAACATCATCATTGAAGGAAACGATGGTGGTATCGGTATCAGTAAAGATCGTGGTGCCAGCTGGCGTTTTGATGAGCAGTTGCCCTTTGGTCAGTTCTATCACATCAATGTAGATAACGAAATCCCTTACAATGTAATGGGCGGTTTGCAGGACAATGGCAGCTGGCGTGGCCCTGCGTACACATGGATCAACGGCGGCATCCGTAACTATTACTGGGAAAGCCTTTGGGGTGGTGATGGGTTTGATGTAGTGCCCGATCCGGAAGACAGCAAGTGGGTCTATGCAATGAGCCAGGGTGGTAATGTGGGTCGTTATAATTTCACGACCGGGCAGCGTGAAACTGTGAAACCACCTGCTCCCGATGCAAAAATGAAAATGCGTTTTAACTGGAACAGCGCCATCGCTCTTGATCCTTTCGACAGTAAAACCGTTTATTTCGGTTCACAGTTTTTACATAAAAGCACTGATAAAGGAACTACCTGGCAGATCATTTCACCCGATCTTACCACCAACAATCCCGAAGAACAAAACGAAGAAACGGGTGGTTTGACCTTGGATATTACCGGAGCTGAAAACTTCAACACTATTATGGCCATTGCACCATCTGCCAAAAACAAAGATGTGATTTGGGTGGGTACCGATGATGGCAACGTACAGTTAACAAAAGATGGCGGAAAAACATGGACCAACTTCCGTGGAAAAATTCCGGGTATGAATGCAGGTGCATGGATCACACAAGTGCATGCCAGCCGTTACAACGAAGCGGAAGCATTTGTTGTAAGTAACGATTACCGTCGTGGCGATTTCAGCATTACCATTTTCCGCACAAAAGATTTTGGTAAAACATGGGAAAACATTTTGGCGAATAAAGGATTGAAAGGTTATGCACTTTGTATGATCCAGGATCCTGTACAACCCAACCTGATTTTTGTGGGTACTGAACATGGTTTGTGGGTGAGCTACGATAATGCAAAAACATTTGCACAATGGACCAACGGTTATCCATCTGTATCAACCTACGACCTGGCGATCCAGGAACGTGAAGCTGATCTGGTGATCGCAACTTTTGGTCGTGCGTTATGGATACTGGATGATATCCGTCCGCTGCGTGCCATGGCGGCTGCTAACGGCACCGTACCAACGAAAAAGATCACAGCCATTGAGCCGCCGGTTGCCTACCAGGCACAATACCGCAATGCTCCGGGTTACGAATGGAGTACCTGGGGTTTGTATGAAGGCGAAAACAGAAGTAGAGGTGCTGCCATTTCTTTCTTTGTAAAACCGGAAGCAACTCCGGCTGCAAAAGCAGATACAGCCATTGTAAAAATTTATGATGCACAAAATAACCACCTGCGTACATTACGTGCAGCAGCAGGCGAAGGATTGAACCGTTTCTACTGGGGCTTTGAAACAAAAGGTACACGTCAGCCCGGTCAACCAAAGCCAAGACCCAATGCCCCTGAACAAGGTGGTGGCTGGCCGGTATTCCCCGGCACGTACAAAGTGGTGATCACAGTAGGAAAAGAAGCCGACTCTACCATGGTAACAGTAAAAGAAGATCCACGCATTGAAGTAAAGAAAGAAGTGTATGAAGCCAAGAAAAAAATGATGGATCGCATACAGTTAAGTGCTGATAAGTTAACCATTGCTTTGGATAAAATAGCTGATGCAGAAGAAACCATGACGAAGATCGAAGCATCGCTGCGTGGTGTGGAAGGAAAAGAAGCCGACAGTTTACGCAAAGCAGGTGTTGCCATGCGTGCAGAAATTAAAAAGATCCGTGAAACAATTTCCGGCCGCAGTGCTGAAAACCGACAAGGTATTACTCGTTTCGCCGACAGAACAACAAACACTGCATTGCAAGGTGCCCGTTCCGAAGTTATGGGTAAGATTGCTGCACCCACTGCACAAACAGAGCGTTTGGTTGTGGAAGCTGAAACAGCAGTGAACAATAGTGTACAGCAGATCAATGAATTCATCAGTGGCAAGTGGGCCGGCTACCGCAAACTGGCAGAAGCTACGCCGATCAAGTTTTTTAAAGACTGAGATGGTGAGTTGTCAGTGGTGAATGGTCAATAGTGACTCATTTCATATTCTCTCTATTAATTTCGAATACAGAAGAGGGCCGTTAAAGCGGCCCTCTTCTGTATTCGAAATTAAATCATTAGTATAAATGAACTGTATGGATCTGAAGTAATTTTCCTGTTAGAAAAGTGTAGTGCGGATATTGATACACATTTATAAAAGGTTATTGTATTACAAGCAAGTTCGTTCGAACAAGTTACACCAGAAGCAGAAAAGGAAGCACTTGAAAATACTGATGGAAACTCTGTTGTAAAACTTATCAGACACATTAATGTATTCAAATTGCTGGAGGATCCTATTGTTGATAAGAAAAAGGTTTTTTCGTGAAAGCAGACTGTCAGAAAAAGATTATCGAAGTAGTTTTTTTGACACGCGGTTTAAGATGGTGAAACTGGTTAAATTAAAAAGGCAACAGCCGTAACTGTTGCCCGTGTCCGTACCAAGGGAACCAGAATTATTTTACAAAGCGGTGTACTTCTGAAGTACCGTCGCTGTTGATGATTTGTAAAGCATATACACCTGCAGGTAAATTGTTTACATCTACAACCTGTTGTTGTGTAGTGCTGTTCATTTGTTTTACAATGATGCCGCTGTTGTTCACGATACGGAACTGACGGTTGTCGTTGCTGAAGAATTGAACCATGATTTTGTTGCTGCCTAAACCGCCAACCAATGTTTTTTGTCCACCATTACCTTGTTTGATAATTGAAGAGTAGTTGATGCTGCCATCAATATCAACCTGCTCAAGACGATAATATACTGTAGCTGCAGTAGCATTTTTATCATTATATGTATAATCAGTTACAGAAGAAGTTGTTCCTTGTGCTGCAACAATTGCAATTGTGCGGAAACGCACACCATCTTCAGAACGTTGTACGTTGTAGTGTGATGCATTTTGTTCCTGCATTGTTCTCCACTGTAAAGCAACAATTGAGTTATTTACCCGCTTACCTGCAAAACCACCCCAAACTACCGGAAGAGAGCCTGCAGCTGTTGTTGCATTACCAAATGTGAAAGCGATTCGTTGCGCTTCTGTACTGTTTGCGAAGTTCCCTGAAAGAGTAACTGTACCGGTAACGACAAACCCGTTTGCAAGGGATGGTAAAGTAATAAACCAAACTGATTCGCCATCATCGTTATTACGGCCATACGTACCAGTGATAGGCATACCATCAATCGTCAAATTAGATACATTGATTGATGAAGCACTGTTTTGAGTGCGGACAGCAAGCGTCATTAAGTTAATGCTTGTTGCCAAAGCTGTTTTACCATCTGCGGTTAAACGACCTGAAACATTAGGAAAGATATTTGATCGTGTGATGCCGTTTGCCGTTGTCGTTGTTGTGTAGTTATTAGAAGCTACATCATAAGTAAGAGTAAAGGTGAAAGAACCGGCATTACTGTAAGTCAAATTACCATCAACTCTCGAACCGCTGCGATTTGAACCCAAATCGGGGATACCAGTAAAAGTTGCCTGGTTCTGGTCAGAATTTGTAGTGCGTACATTCCTGTAACGGGTTCCTAATAATGACTCAGATACACCAGGAAAAGAACC
>CAYMSG010000284.1:0-3535 GCA_964392955.1 uncultured Chitinophagaceae bacterium
GATTGTTGGTAAAATCGGCTTGGGTTGGCTTGAAAGAGACTAACACAGAATAATAATGTTCAACTAGCTTATTGTAAAAAACTAAATATTGTTATGGCTAAAAAAGGATTAGACACCACGTTTGTTCATTTCGGTATCCGTAAAGAGGATATGGATCTGCTTGAAGTATTATGTACCGAACATAAACTCGATTTTGATTGGGTAAAAGATGATTTGCTAAAGGAGTTTCACGAAAAGAAAATACGCAATCAGGAAATGGACGATAAGAGCATTGAAAAAATTATTGAAAAAGCACTGTTGAAAATTAAATAAGCCACCATGCTAATCAAACGAATAAAGGCGAAAAACTTTAAAACCTATCTCAACCTCGATTTAGATATATCCGTTGAACAGGATAAGCCCATCATATTAATTGGCGGAGCAAACGGTGGCGGTAAAACCACATTGTTTGAAGCCATTTATGGTGCATTGTATGGCTTACACATTCACAATGCAAAGCAGTTTAAAGAATTGTTGAATGCCGGTTCTTTAGGGCATGAAGAAGAAAAAATTATTCTGGAATTGCATTTCTCCGGTAAGGTGTTAAACGAAGAACAACAGTATGTATTAACACGAACCTATATACTCAATCCCTCTGCTGCTCCCGTAGAAGCGGTGAAGTTGAATATGAACGGTACTATTTTTTCCTATGGTACCGCCACGCCACCTGCACAACGTGCCGAACAGGAAGCACAGGTAAACAAGATCATTAAAGCAAACCTGCCGCAGGAATTAAGCCGTTACTTTTTGTTCGATGCAATGGAAGCAGGTAATCTGCTCAAAGAAGATCAGTTAAACAGGGTAATTAAAGAGAACATCGAAAATGTGATGGGCTTTAATAAATACATGCAAATGGCAAAAAGTGCCGAAGCTTTATACCAGGCTTATACAGCACAACGCTTGCAGGTAGAAAACGAAAAGCAGGAATACTTACAATTACTGGAGGAGAAGAAGAAGCACGAAGAAGCAATAGCCCAGTTTCAGGTACAGCTGCAGGATGCATTACAATACTCAGTAGCCAATAAGGAATTATATGATAACCTGAAAAATGGGTTGAATCAGGAATCAACGATTAAAAACAAAATTGAACAAACGAAGCTGCAAATTGAAAACATCCGTAAAAAGGAACAGATTTATCATGGCGAGTTAGATGAATTTGTAAAAGAGATTGAATTAAATGTTTGTGTGCCAAAACTTGCGGAGGCAGTGAAGTCTGAAATAAACCTGATTTTAAAAGTAAAAGGCGATCAGGAGCAGCAACAAAACAGCAACATTTCGCCTGAACAGATTGAAGCCATCAGCAAAACCGTAATAAAGTACCTCAAAGAAAACAGCCTGGTACTTAAAGAAATTACAACGGAAGAATTAGTAGATTATATCATTGCCAGTTCAAATAATAAAAACGAAAAAGATCAGTACGACTTTTTAGAGTTTTCTGAAGTAAAGGCCCTTGAAAATTTATTAAACAGCAGGAGCAGTAATAGCTTTCCTGCATTAAATCAAAATCAGGTTGAGCTGAACGTTTCCATAAACCAGATTCCGTTATTGGAAACACAGATAGAAAACATGAAGGCCCAAATAACAGGCAGGGATTATGCTTTGTTAAAAGCCTATGAGGATAATGAAGCCAACATTAAGAAAATTGAAATAAGTATTGCCGAAATAAAAGGCGATATAACCAAGATTGAAAAACGACTTCATCAATTCGATATTCAAACCAGCCAGGAACCCGATCCAAAATATGATACATTAGGTAAGCTCAAAGGCTTCTTTGAAGATGTTGCTAATCGCTTACTCAAAGTAAAGAAGCAGCAGATCGAATTAAAAATGAAACAGGATCTTAATATTAATCTCGCCGCTTACCGGGATGTGATTGACAGAGTGGAGTTGTCAGAAAATCTGAAAGACCTTACGTTTAAAATATACCATAAAGCAGGCAATGAAATTTATTTAAGTCAGTTAAACACAGCATCAAAACAAGTAGTAATACAGGTGCTGCTGAAATCGTTACATGAGTTTGGCGATTATGATCCACCGGTTATGATTGATACTGTAATGGGTGTACTGGATGAAACAAGCAGAGCAACAGTGTTGGAAAATTATTTTCCCGAGCTTTCGCAACAAACAATTTTGTTAAGCTCCGATAGTGAAATACGAACAGGAAAAGACCTGCAGAAAATTGAACCATTCATTTCAAAAACATTTACCCTCCAGCGGGACAGAGAACGTCAGTTGACCGATATTATTCCCGGCTATTTCGGAGTAAACATAAACGAATAATCTATGAGTGTAATCAACCTTCAAAATATACGCCAGGCAGAGGGCTTAATGGAAAACCTGCACGACGTACGTGTAAAAATTGAACAGCGTATTAACCTGGAGAAATACTCTGCTAACCACAAACCGCTTTCGTTGAACGGTAACAAAATCATGCGCATTTGTTTGTTGGCAGGTCTTTCCAATAAAGAGCAAAGAGATTTGCAGGCGGTGGAACAGATTCAAATGTCGAAGACAAGTAACAGGATATTTGAAACACTGTTTACGTTGCATAATCTTGGAGCCGCCTATTCTGCTTTACTCAAGTTGCGCTATAACGGTTTGCAGGTTGATTGGGAAAACACGGGTTTAAAAAGTAAAATTGTAAATGCCGAAATTTTACGGGGAAGAGATGTGCTGTTAAAAGATGATGTATTAGATGATTGGTTGTTGAATACGGTTAGCTCATCAAGGGCTGGTAAAGCTGGCGCTATTCCTTTCCTCAATTTAAATATCGGAGCTTACGAAGATGATATTCCTGCAACGCTCAACCTCAACGGCAGGAACATACCTAATACACAAATTTTAGTAGCCGGTACTACAGGCTCTGGCAAATCAAATTTGTTGGCAGTTCTGTTAAATGAAATAAGAACGCTTTCAATCGAAAGTCCTTATCCGGTAAACTTTTTACTCTTTGATTATAAGGGAGAATTTTCTGATCCTGCAAATAATGCATGGCTTAACTTATTTGAAGTAGACAGAAGTGCTATTCTCGATCCAATCATTGCACCATTGCCTTTTACACCATTCAAAGACTTTACAGGAAAGGCACAGAATGAAATTAACCTGTATTCTACAGAATTGGCCAATGCGTTGTGCTCAATTGACAGGGCAACGATCAGTGCAAATATGAGTAATCGTTTATCTGAGGCAATCATCAATGCGTATAAACGTACCCAGAATCATCCTGTTACTTTCGAAGGTATTATAAAGGAATATACAGCACTGCAGGCAGACAAAGACAAGGATAAAGACGATAGTGTGAAATCTGTACTAAAGCAATTAATCCGAAACAATCTTTTTTCCAACGAAGACAGAATCGATTTAATTAAAGACAGCTATATTGTAAAGATGGATTCATTTCCAAAAGATGGTCCCATCGCAAAGGCAATTGTTTACTTTATAGTTTCAAAACTCAATACAATTTACGAGCGTCTTCCAAAGCAGGCAGTTGATGAAG